>CAYRJS010000240.1:0-4423 GCA_964424535.1 uncultured Aquimonas sp. | reverse complement strand
GGCAAGGCGACAATCTTTGTCCATTCGCTCCAGTCCACCGGCACCACGACGCTCACCATCACTACGCAGGATGAAGTCACCAACCAGACGGTCACCGCCAGTCAGGATTTCCAGATCGTCACCACAACCCCACCGCTGCCGACCCAGCTCGCACTGGATCTGGCGTCGGGTCCGATCTATGTCCAGGGTTCGGGTGGCAACAGCAGCGGACTGCTCGATATCCATGTGCGTGATGCACTCGGTCAGCCGGTTCCGGAACCCGAAGCCGGTGGAGCGGCATACAACAATTATCGTCTGGAAATCGTTGGCCTTCAGACTGGCGGAGTTCCGGGTATGGCGCGTCTGAGTGGCGTCAATGCGGCTGGAACTGCGGTGAGCTCACATAGTTCTATCGACCTGCGCACCACCGCAGGCGTGGGTGCCGCCAACTTCATCGCCGGCACCGAAACCGGTTCCTACGTGATCCGGCTGACTGCTGACCGTGCCGACAACAACGTCGACAACGGCATCAGTGATCCGGTCGTGGTTGAGCGCTCGGTTGTGGTTTCCGACGGCCGCCTGTTCGATCTGGAAATCACCCAGCCGACGGTCAATGCCTTGACCATCAATCCGGCGGGTGGCGACATCGAGGTAGTGGACCTGGGCGCAGGCGAAGTCACGATTCCGGTTTCCCCGGACGGAACCTACAGCGTCACCGTCGCGGTGATCGCAACGGACCGCCAAGGCAATCCGGTGTTGCCGGGTACCCGGATCAATTTCGGCCTGATCGACGAACCCCAGGCCACTGGAGTTGGCGACTTCTACATCGCCGGCGGTGACGGCAATCCGAAGGAAGGCGGTACCGCCTTCACCGCAGTCAGCGGGCGTTTCATGACGGCAGGCGGTGGCGTCGGTGCCGGTGACACTCTGGTGGTGTTCGCCGAGGATGTCATCGGCAACCGTGATCTGGAAAGCGCCCGCGCGGTGACCCAGGTGCACAGCAATACCAGCCTGAGCGTGGACTACCGCTTCAACCACAACGACACAACCGGCCAGACCGTGGATTACGGCGGCATCCTGCCGTACGTGATCGGACGCGCTGCAGATGGCAACATCGTCGCTTCGGCCACCACCAACGAGATGGGCGTGGCGGTGACGAAGATGAACTATCCGATCGAAAAGCTCGGCAAGCTCGCGGTGATCTGGGCACAGGCCGACGGCCCCGTGGTGGCAGGTCAGCCAAAGAAGGTGGCGGATGTCGAGTACGCCTATTTCGCAGGCGTGGCACCGGCCATGCTGGTGGTCAGCCCGAACGTGATTCCGGCCAATACCACGCGTGACGTGACGGTATGCCTGTATGACGCATTGGGCGCGCCGATGGGCGGAGTTCCCGTTAGCTTCGCGTTCCAGGGTCTCTCCGGTTCCGGTTCTGTGGATGGCGTGGCCAATGCTGGAAGCGTTGACGAGCCGACTGCTTTTGGCAGCGGATGCACCGTGGCCCGGGTATCCACCCAGGGCGTCAGCGACGAAGGTGAGCCGCTGCTGGTCTTTGGTGCCGCTGGCGCTACCGGCACGGTGGAGTTCACGTTTGCGGCCAAGGCCCTGATGGCAAATCCGACGGCGATGACTGGTGGCGGCACCGTGACGCTGACGCTGGTGGATTCGGCAGGTGCGCCACTGCCGGGCTTCCAGATCGTCGGCACCTGTCAGGGTGAAGGTGGCGCGACGATTTCGATCCAATCCGGTCCGGGTGTGACCAACGCCCAAGGCGAGACCACGGCGGTGATCCGTGTTACTGGCCTGAATCAGGCTGGCTCCTCCGGCTCTGGGTCGTGTACGTTTGAGACTGTCGACGGTAGCGCGAGTGCGATTGTCTCGTTCCAAGGCATCGATATCTGTGAAGGAGTTCCAACCAGCCCACCGCCAGTGGGCTGTGATGGGACGACACCAGCGCAGCAGTTTCCCCTGTCCGTGGTTATTACGCCTGGAACGACAACTGGTACCGGTGTTTATTATTCGGCATCTGTGCTGCCAGTGTCAGTTTCAACGACATGTAGTGTTCCGGGTAGTTCGACGCCGAATCCTATAACCTGTGCATTCGGCTCATATGCATCAGGTAGCGCGGTGACACTGACCGCGATCAAGGCTGGCGGCGGGCCGGAAACACCACATTGGGATGGCGATGGCTGCGACCCGAATCCGACTGACCCCTACCTCGCAACCACTACAATGTCGCAGGCACGGGTATGTATCCTCCGTTGGCTCTGACTGGGCGTTGAGTCAGGAAGGGGACCGCATGCGGTCCCCTTTTATTTTCGGATCTCCTTATAGGTGGATGCCTCGTGAGTCGTAAGGAACTGGTAAAGGGCGAAATCCTGTTCCATGAGCATGAGCCAGGAGACGTGGCGTATTTGGTAGAGCGCGGAACCATACAGGTATCCCTCCGAAGCGGAGATAATCTGGTAGCCCTTGCTGACCTGAAAGAGGGCGATCTGGTCGGCGAAATGGCGGTCATTGACGACGCCCCAAGGACAGCCACGGCGACGGCGCTGGAGGACACCCTGCTGCTGGTCATCGACCGCGAGCACCTGGCCGAGCGCATCGCGCAGACCGATCCGGTGGTGCGCGCGCTGTTGGGCGGACAATTGAAACGCTACCGCTCCATGTTGGCCGCGGTGCAAGGGTTGGAGGCCCCGGACACCGGGGGCAATGTGCACGAAGACGTCGCCGCCATCGCCAAGATCCGCCTTGAATCGCAGTTGCGCGAAGCGCTGGAGCGGTGCGAGCTGGAGATGCATCTGCAGCCGCTGTTCGAGATTCCGCAGCAGCGAGTGGCCGGTTATGAGGCACTGATCCGTTGGCGACATCCCGAGCGTGGTCCGATTTCTCCGGCCGAGTTCATTGCCCTTGCCGAGGAAACCTCGCTGATCGTGCCGGTCGGCGAATACATGCTGCACGAGGCCATCGCGGCGTTGGTGGCGATGCGTAACAGCGGCATGGAACCGTTGCCTTTCGTGTCGATCAATGTTTCCCCGCGGCAGCTGCGCGAGGCGCGCCTGATCGAACAGCTGCTGGTCTGGTTGAAAGAAGCGGACCTGCCGACCTCGGCGGTCAAGCTCGAGATCACCGAGAGCCAGGTACTGGATTACGGCCTGGTCTCCGAGCTGTTGGGGAAGTGCCGCGCGCATGGCATCCGGGTGGCGCTGGACGACTTCGGCACCGGGTTCTCAAACCTGAGCCATCTGCGCGAACTCGCCTTTGACACCGTCAAGATCGACCAGGCGTTCGTGCGCGATATCGAAACCGCTCCGCGCGCCATTGCGATGCTGGAAGCGATCGTGGCACTGGTGCAGGCCATCGGTGCAGACGCACTGGTGGAGGGCATCGAAAGCCAGACCCAGCTTGATGTTCTTCAGCGTCTTGGCTGCCGCTACGCGCAGGGGTATCTGATCGGCAAGCCGATGCCGCTGGCGCAGGTGCTCGAAGGTCGTTAGCGGTACATCCGGCACGGTTCGAGGCTTCAGCGGTCGGGTCGTTGGCGTCGGGCGGGATAGAATCGGAACCTTGCGCCGCGTTGCCTGTCCAACCCGGCTTCCCGGTTCCTGAAACCCAACCCGATGCCAGAGGTTCCACGCATGGACGGACATCCCCAGGATGCCCAGACCACCCAGCTGCAGGCCAGCTTTGCCCGCTTGCGTGCTGATCTTTCCGAACGGGTGGTGGGCCAGCCCGCGCTGGTCGAGCGCTTGCTGATCGCAATGCTGGCCGATGGCCATCTGCTGGTCGAAGGTGCGCCCGGGCTGGCCAAGACCACCGCGATCAAGGAGTTGGCGCTGCGTATCGAGGCCGACTTCCACCGCATCCAGTTCACGCCCGATCTGCTGCCCTCGGACCTGACCGGCACCGATATCTATCGCCCGCAGGAAGCGCGCTTCGAGTTCCAGGCCGGGCCGATTTTCCACAACCTGCTGCTGGCCGATGAGATCAACCGCGCTCCGGCCAAAGTGCAGTCGGCGCTGCTGGAGGCGATGGGTGAGCGCCAGATCACCGTCGGTCGCACCACGTATCCGTTGCCGCGCCTGTTCCTGGTGATGGCCACGCAGAACCCGATCGAGCAGGAAGGTACCTATCCCTTGCCCGAGGCTCAGCTGGATCGCTTCCTGATGCATGTGCGCATCGGCTATCCGGATGCCGAGGCGGAAATGCGTATCCTCGATCTGGCCCGCAACCAGGCCCGCAACCAGATCGGAAACGGTGCAGCTCCCGTGCCGGAGAAGCTTTCCGAGGCGTCGATCCTGGCGGCGCGCAGTACGCTGCTGGATCTGCATCTGTCTTCGGAAATGAGCCGTTACATCGTCGAGATCGTGTTGGCCACGCGCGATGCATCGCATTACGACCAGACACTCAAGCGCCAGATTGCGTTCGGTGCCAGCCCGCGCGGCAC
>CAYRJS010000239.1:0-4424 GCA_964424535.1 uncultured Aquimonas sp. | reverse complement strand
GGCAAGGCGGTCAGGCGCACATGCCATTCCAGATCGAAATCGGTATCGGTTTCCCAATAACAAGCGCTGCCGGTATCCACGGCCTTCTGACGAAAGCGACGAAAAGCCAGAAAGCGGTCGGCGATCAACTGACGCAGGGCCTGGATCGGCAGGCGCTGCTCGAACATCAACACCCCGGTAATCATCATCAGATTGGTGGGTTTTTCCATCCGCAACCAGGCGGTATCCACCTTGGACATGGCTTCACGCTGTTTGCTGCCGCCGATCATCGTCCTGCCAACCTTGCCAAATCCGGGTAAATGATGGTGCCCGCAGCTGCGGGCAGCGTCAACGCTCTCAAAGCACCGGCTCCCAACTGGCCTGGATCAATTGCCAGTCCTCCGGCCCATCACGCCAACCGCTGGATACCTGCCAGCCTCGCGCATGGTCGGGGATCAAACCACCACTGCCTCCGGTGAGCATGACCTTGAACCGCACCGTGGCCCGCTCCCCGTGCAGTTGCACATCCAGGGGCCCAAGACTTGCGCCAATCTGCTGATTGCGCAGCAATTGGGCCCGCAACAGATTGCGCACGCCTTCTCTGTCCAGACCAGAGTCACCAGCAAAATCTTCTGCGATGCCGGCGGCAAAGGCCTTGGGATTGCGCGTTTCCAGGGCATCCTGCATGCTCGCGATGCGCGCACGCAAACGTTCTTCCGGTGGGCTGCGGGAACAGCCGATCAGCAGTACCATCAGAACACCCAACACCATCATCCATGGCATCGGGTTGCGTTGGCCAATACCTGTCGATCGAGAAAACATGCGTCTGGTTGCCTTCATTTGGCTATGATCCCATCATCCATGTTTGCACCTCATAATGAAAATCCGGTGCAGACATCCAATATCTGCGGGAGGAACCCATGAGCTTTGAACGCCCCTGGCTGGAAAATTATCCGAAAGGCGTACCTGCCGAGATTGACCTTGAGCAATTCAGCTCAATCCCGGATGTACTGGCCACGGCCTGTCGCGACTACGCGACCCATCCAGCCTACGAAAACATGGGGCGCGTGCTCAGTTACGCCCAGGTCGATGCCCTGAGCACGCAGTTTGCCGCTTACCTGATGTACGAGCTCAAGCTCAAGAAAGGCGACCGCATCGCCATCATGCTGCCGAACGTGCTGCAGTATCCGATCGCCATTTTCGGGGCACTGCGCGCCGGGCTGACGGTGGTCAACACCAACCCGATGTACACCACACGCGAGCTCAAGCATCAGATTGATGACTCGGGTGCGCTGGCCATCGTGGTGCTGGACAACTTCGCCGCCACGCTGTCCGAGATCGTGGACCAGACCACGATCAAGCAGGTCATCACGACGGGCGTTGGTGACCTGCTGGGTTTTCCCAAGGGCAACCTGGTCAATTTCATGCTCAAGTACGTGAAAAAGGCCATCCCGGATTTTCATATTCCCGGGGCCATCCGTTTCAATGACGCCCTGGCACGCGGCGCCGGCAAGTCCGTCCCGACGGTGGCCCTGCGGCATGAAGACATTGCCTTCCTGCAATACACCGGTGGCACCACCGGCGTGGCCAAGGGCGCCATGCTGACCCACGGCAATCTGGTGGCCAACATGCAACAGGCCTCGGCCTGGCTGGGCACCAATATCCAGCCCGGCAAGGAACACATCGTCACGGCCTTGCCGCTGTACCACATCTTCGCCCTGACCGCGAACTGCCTGGGATTCATGAAGTTCGGTGGGCTCAATCACCAGATCCCCACGCCGCGTGATATGCCCGGGTTCGTGAAAACCCTGTCGAAAATCCCCTTTACCGCCATTACCGGCGTCAACACCCTGTTCAACGGCCTGCTCAACACCCCGGGCTTTGATGCCCTGGATTTTTCCCGCCTCCAGCTCACCCTGGGTGGCGGCATGGCCGTGCAGGGAGCCGTGGCCGAACGCTGGAAACAGGTAACCGGCGTTACCCTGGTGGAAGCTTACGGCCTGACCGAAACCTCGCCCGCCGCCTGCATCAACCCCCTCGATTTGCCTGAATACAATGCCTCGATTGGACTGCCGATTTCTTCCACCGATTGCTGCGTGATGGACGAAAACAACGTCATGCTGCCGGTCGATACCGTGGGCGAACTGTGCGTGCGCGGACCCCAGGTGATGCTGGGCTACTGGCAGCGCCCGGAAGAAACCGCCAAGGTGCTTTCCGCCGAAGGCTGGCTGCATACCGGTGACATGGCAAAGATGGATAGCAAGGGCTTTTTCTATATTGTCGATCGCAAGAAGGACATGATCCTGGTCTCGGGCTTCAACGTCTATCCAAATGAAATCGAAGACGTGGTGGCGCAAATGCCCGGCGTGCTGGAAGTGGCCGCAGTCGGAGTTCCCGATGCAAAATCCGGCGAGGCGGTGAAACTGGTCGTGGTGCGCAAGGATCCGAACCTGACCGCCGACGATATCAAGAGCTTCTGCCGTCATGAACTGACCGGCTACAAGCAACCCCGGCATATCGAATTTCGTACCGAGTTGCCCAAGTCCAACGTCGGCAAGATCTTGCGCCGGGAATTGCGCGACAGCCCGGCACCCGCCGAGGCCGCACACTGAGGACACACGAGGGACCTGCCGTTCTCGTCGCGCCCATCACGTACCAACGGCTCTGACCGTGTGAGCGGCAAACTGGAATACCGCCCGGAAGTCGATGGCCTGCGGGCCATCGCGGTGCTGGCTGTCATCCTGTTTCACGCCGGCATCCCGGCAGCCTCGGGCGGCTATGTCGGGGTCGATGTCTTTTTTGTCATCAGCGGCTACCTGATCACCTCCCTGATCCTTTTGGAGCAAGCCGCCGGCAATTTTTCCCTGCTGCATTTCTACGAACGCCGTGCCCGCCGCATCCTGCCGGCCTTGCTGTTCGTGGTCCTGGCCTCGCTGCCATTGGCCTGGCTCTGGTTGGCCCCGAGAGACCTGGCCGATTACGGCCTCAGCCTTGCCGCCGTGGCCGGTTTCAGTTCGAATTTCCTGTTCTGGTCCGAAGCCGGTTACTGGGATACCGCCAGTGAACTGAAACCCTTGTTGCACACCTGGAGTCTGGCTATCGAGGAGCAGTTCTACCTGCTGTTCCCGTTGTTGTTGATAGCGTTGAAGCGATTCCGTCGGCCCATCGCGTTTGCCACTGTGCTCGTACTCAGCGTGACCAGCCTGGCCATCGCCCATTGGCTGGCCCGCCATGCCCCGGCAGCCGGGTTCTACCTGCTGCCTTCGCGTTTTTGGGAACTGGCCATAGGTGCCTTGATCGCCTTCATCAGCCTGCATCGACCTGCGCTGATCCAGGCCCTGCGCCAGCATCGTCGCAGCATGGAACTGGCTGGTCTGACAGGCTTGGCCTTGATCGGCTACGCCATCGTCAATTTCGACAACCGCACCCCGTTCCCCGGTCTGCACGCGTTGATCCCGACCCTGGGCACTGCGCTATTGCTGGTGGCCACACATCAAGGCAGCACGATTGGCCGTCTGCTGTCTGCGCGCCTGCTGGTGGGCATCGGCTTGGTCAGCTACAGCGCCTATCTATGGCATTACCTGCTGTTCGCCCTGGCCCGGCACCGACTACTGGACACGCCAGCAACGAGTAGCTTTTTGCTGCTGGGCTTGGCTTCGCTGGGGCTGGCCTTCGTGTCCTGGAAAGTTGTCGAACAACCCTTCAGAAACCGCGCGCGTTTCCATCGCTGCACGATCTTCTCGCTGTCCGCCGCCGGCTTGCTGGCTCTGACCATCGTTGGTTTGGTCGCCTGGTCGGCCAAGGGTTTCCCTGCCCGTGCCGGCATGGATCACCTGGCTGGCGAAGCGCTGGAAAAAGCCTTGATGATCAACCCCGGGCTGGATGCCAAATGCGAGGGCAATGCTCCAGATGAACCGGCGTGTCGGACCAGCGGCACGCCGGAAATCCTGGTCTGGGGCGATTCCTACGCCATGCACCTGGTGGACGGCATCCTCGCCTCGAACCGGCAAGCCGGCATCATCCAGCTCACCTTGTCGGTCTGCGGGCCGATGTTCGATATCGCCCCCACCTTCGAGCCTGATTATGGTCCCGATTGGGCGCAAGAGTGCATTGCCTTCAATGACGAGGTTCGAACTTTTCTGGCGGCCAACCCTTCGGTCCGTCATGTAGTTCTGTCGTCGGCCTTTATCCAGTATCTGATTGCCGATCTGATCGATCGCGAAGGCGAAAAAACCGAACCCTCACCCGAGCGCGCCCTGGCCCTGTTCAACGCCACCCTCGACGAACTGGAGCACATGGGCATCACCCCGGTGGTGTTCTCCCCTGCCCCGCAAAATGGCAACGATCTGGGACGTTGCGTAGTCAAGGCCCAATGGCAGGGCATCGATCCGGACACCTGCGATTTCGACCTGGATCAGGCCTCGGAAAGTTTCGTCGCCAGCAAG
>CAYRJS010000238.1:0-4435 GCA_964424535.1 uncultured Aquimonas sp. | reverse complement strand
GAAATAGTGATTCCTTGTAATGTTGAAGCATCATCAAGTGGATTTTACGCAGAGCCTTTGCAAAAGTATGAAATTCCACCTTTTCGCATACTATACACTACAACAGGTAGTCATGCTGTTTTAGATACGGTTGATGTGAATTCGAACGGCATTCCTGATTATGTGGAAAATATTGCTCGCCAAGCAGATTTTATGCGTCGGGCGTTGAATAATCTGGGATTCAGAGACCCGTTGGAAAGTGCTCGGTACCGGGCGGCGGAGTATATCGATATTTCGGTTCGAGATATCGGTAGCAGTAATGGTATAGCATATGATGAGCCTGCTGTTTATCCGAATGTGCCCATTAAAACCAATAGCTGTGCGTTGCTTATATCTCTATCCAGAAATTTGTCGGGATTTCCAAGTACTTGGGCCGTTGTTGGTCACGAACTGTTTCATTTGTATCAAAACTCATATTCGATGTTCAAGCCGTCGTGGTTTATGGAGGGGACGGCTCGATGGGCAGAGTATCTGATTCGAATAGGTTATGCGAACTCGGTAAGCACAACTCCTTTGCCTTCTTCTGCGGTTGCGATGCAGGCGAATGTTTATTCACAGTCATATCCTATGGCATTCTGGGATAGGTTGATTCAGCAAATTGATGCCTCCCCAGATAATGTTGTCGATATTCCTGTCTCCATCAAAAATGCCACTTATGTTGATGGTTCATATATCATGAAAGATTCCTATCTGAAGGGGGTTCCTTTCGTTGTGGCGCTACTTCAGGCACTGGAGTCCGAGAGTATTGTTCTCACAGAGGTGAACTCATGGCCGGTGTATGGATGGCAAGAGACCGATCAGAAGGATGTGCTGCATAATTCTCGTATACTGAGGGTTCTGCAGCGTGTTGTTCGTGGTACGGGAGTCAGTAATCCCGAGATTGATGCTTTCTTGGCAATACCTTGATTCTTATTTGATATTTCCGAGCTGGGCGGTCTGAGCTGTGTATTTGGGGCGTGGAGGTGTTTGAGGGTCGAGTATTGTGCTTAAATACAAGCCTTGGAGGATTCAGGTCACGCAGGCGGCGAAGTGCTTGACGATTTTCGCCAGTTGCATGGAGTGAGATCCTTTGATCAGTAGCAGGTCACCGTTACGCAGTTCTGAACGCAGCGCCTGAAGCATTGTGTCGATCGTGTCAACATGGGCGATGGCCTGTTGTGGTTGTATCTCGCCGATGCGTTGCGCGAGTTCTTTCATGTGTTCGCCAATGAGGAAGATCCGAGCGGGAGCAGCCGCTAGCACGGGGCCTGCCAGTTCGCGGTGCAGGCGGGGAGATTCGCTACCGAGTTCGAGCATGTCGCCCAGGGCCAGAATTTTGCGTGCCGGGGTGGATGCACTGGCAAAGGCCGCCAGCGCGGCTTTCATGGACAGCGGATTGGCGTTGTAGCTTTCGTCGACCAGTCTGAAGGCTTGCTCACCCGAGTGCGCGTCACGAACCTGGCCGCGGCCCGCGATGGCCTGGAATGTGTGCAGAGAGGCTGACTCCACCGAAAAATCGAATCCCAGAGCGTCGGCTGCTGCCAAACAGGCCAAGCTGTTGATCGCCATGTGCCGACCCCGGGCGCCCACGACGAAGTCGATCTCCTGTCCATTGGCGCGCCGGGCTTGTACCTTCCCAGTGCCGGGGTCATAGGCTTGCAGGAGGACATGCGCCCTGGGATGCTCCCCATAGGTCATGATGCGCAACCGTTGTGCCCGTGCCTGCTGGATCAGCAGGTTGGCGTGATCGCTGTCGGCGCAGATGAGTGCCCAGGAGCCTGCTTCCATGCCTCGGAAAATATGGGCCTTGCGCAGGGCGACGTCACGGGTGGTTTCTCCGGGCCGCAGATGTGCTGCCGCGATGTTCGTGATGATCGCCAGATCGGGTTTCACGAGCCGGATGTGCTGGAACCCCCGCGAATTGATGGCGCTGACGGCGACTTCCAGGAGAGTGAGTTCGCAATCAGGCGGAACACAGGCCAGCGTGGCCAGCATGCCCACGCGAGAGTTGTAGTTGTCGATGCTCGATGTAACCCGGTATTTGCGCTGGAAGGCATGGTGCAGCATGGCGCAGGTCGATGACTTGCCGGCGCTGCCAGTGACGGCGACGACCGGGCCGGAAAGACGCTGGCGCGCGACTGCGCCAAGCTCGATCATGGCTTGGATGGGGTCTTCGACCAACAACTGAGGCAGTGTCGGTGGCGCATCAGGTATAGGGCGGGCTACCAATGCACCGGCCAGTCGCTGAGCCAGGGTGGGCACGTCGCCGTGCGTGTCCCAGGTGGTGTTGGCCTTGGGCTGGCTGTACTGTTCGTGGAAAGCCAGGGTCTGGTAATCGCAGGCCACCAGCAATGCGGGGCTGGGCAGCAGGGACAGATGGGGTTTGTATCGCACGACGGATTGGACATGCCAATCTGTGGGTGGTTGCGTGAGCCAGCGCCCTCGGGTCGCTGCCAGTAATTCGTCGGCGGTCCAGGTGGCATGGCGCAGGCCGGGCAGCCGGGGCGGCAGCGCAGAGGCGTCGATAGGCTTGTAGGTGGGCTGCGCCGTTGGCCGCTGTGAGGTGGTTTCGGCCACCTGCGCCACAGTGTTTGTGGGTTGTATCGCAAACTTGATGGTCAACGGCAGCCGCACCCATGGATGCCGCTGGCCGGCTTTGACGACCCTGACGGCCAGGCCCAGGGTGGCGCTGCGCAGGCGGTTGTGCGGTGGCGGGCGCAGGCCGCAGTGGTCGCGGTAGATGATGCCGGCCCGCCAGCGCGACGTGGGCAGCATCCAGTCGCATGGATCGTGATCGGAGTCGGCGCCCCAGGCCAGCGTTGGTTCACCGTCGCCCTGCGCGATGGCCCGTACCTCGATGCGCCAGTCGTCCGCCACGGGCTCGTCCAGGGTCCAGAACGTCTCGACGTAGATCATGCCGCGGCGCTCCAGCGCGAGGGGTGCGGCGCGCGCGCCGAGCAGCTTTAGCGGACCCAACGTGCAAGGTTGATCCAGCGCGGTATCTGGCGGCAGCGATGTCACGGTCCAGTCCGCCTGGGGGACCGTATCGACCTCATGGCCGGATGGCTGCTGCCACTTCATCGCGGATGTGTCTGGGGCCAGGTTGAGGATCGCGGTGCCATCGCCTTGCGGCTCGAATACGGTGCCAAGGTGCTGGCTCTTGTCGATGAACCGCCTCACGGCGGCCTGGGCATCCTCGCCCGTTCGCGCCCGTGTGTGCCCGAAGCCTACGTGCAAAGGTGTGAAGCCGACCTTCTCGATACCTGCGGGGCCTACGTGCAGGGAGAACAGGCCACCGTCGTCGTCGCTGCGTGAGACGGCATCGAACAGCAGATCGCCCGCATCATGAATGATGGGGCGGCCCTTATAGATTTCCACGCCTTGCAGCACGTGCGCGGACGAGCCCAGCACGGCGTCGGCCCCCGCATCCACCAGGGCATACGCGATCGCGGCGGCTTGCGGTTCCGGCTCGGCGGCGAAGTTGCGACCAGCATGCACGGCGATCAGCACCACATCGGCGAACTGGCGCGCATGGGCCAGAAGAGGGGCGATGGCATCGGCCCAACGAGACGGATCGGCCGGCGGCAGGTAGGCCTGCCCCGGCGTGGCAGATCCCGCGGCGGTGAACCGCTGCGTCGCATCGATCGAGAAGATGGCCACCGCATAGGGGCCTGCGCGCCGGAAGATCGGCGCAAAGGCCTGTTTTTCATTCGCTCCCGAACCCACCGAGCCGATGCCCGCGGTCGCCAGCCAGCGTTCCTGGTCCATCAGGGCTTCTGGCCCGTAGTCTCCGCTGTGGTTGTTGGCGGTGGTCACCACGTCCACACCGGCGTCGCGCAGCACGCCGAGCATCTCGGGCCGGGCGCGGAAGTAGTACGGCGCGGCCTCGCCCTTGCGGACGCCCAGGCGCCCGATCCGCGAGACGACGCATTCCAGGTTCACGATGGCGAGATCGGCCTCGCGCAGCGCGGGGACATCGAGCACCGGTCCTTCGCTTTGCGCTGCACGGTAGTGCAGGCGCCGGCCAAGGTTCACGTCGCCGCCCCAGACGATGACCGCCTTGCTCCTTTCATGCATACGATGCCGTTCTCCGCTGGAAATGCCGTGTGTGTCACGGCATTGTGCCAGAGCCACAGGTTCGAGCCCCGGCAGGCTGAGGACGTGGTTTCTGGAGCGCTGGTGCGAGCGAACTCCAGCTATGCCGTAGTCGTCCACGGTCTGCCATCCTGGCGAGGATGCGGTACACCGTAGGCGTCCTGGTGGACGAGATGTCGGGCCAGGCGATCGGCGCGGGCCGTACGGCTCGCCAAGTCGGCTGTGCGGGACGGCATTCGTATGCCATGGGCCGATTTCGTATGGCTCCGGTTGGGGCCATGGTTTTCGGCTCGGATTGACTCATAATAATATAGCCCCCTAG
>CAYRJS010000237.1:0-4453 GCA_964424535.1 uncultured Aquimonas sp. | reverse complement strand
TCGTGCCGGTGCTGGTGGCGCCACGGGCGCGGCTGGAAGCGGTGGCGGTGCAAATCGGCGTGGATCTTGCCGACATCGAGATCGAGGATGTGCCCCACAGCCACGCTGCCGCCATCCGTGCGACCGAGTTGGTGCGCCACGGTACCGTCGAGGCCCTGATGAAGGGCAGCCTGCATACCGATGAGCTGATGAGCGCGGTGGTGACCTCTAGCGCCGGGCTGCGCACCAAACGCCGCGTCAGCCATTGCTTCGTGATGCAGACCCCGCACTATCCGCGCCCTTTCATCGTTACCGATGCGGCCATCAACCTGGCCCCGGACCTGATGCAAAAGGCCGACATCGTGCAAAACGCCATTGATCTGGCGCATGTGATCGGTGTGCGTGAACCCAAGGTTGCCATCCTGGCCGCGGTGGAAACCGTGATGCCTTCGATGCCGGCCACGCTCGATGCCGCTGCCCTGTGCAAGATGGCCGACCGAGGCCAGATCACCGGCGGCAAACTCGATGGTCCTTTGGCCTTCGACAATGCCGTTTCTCCGGCAGCGGCGCAAACCAAGGGCATCGTCTCGCCCGTGGCCGGGCAGGCCGATATCCTCGTCGTGCCCGACTTGGAAAGCGGCAATATGCTGGCCAAGCAACTGATGTACCTGGGCCAGGCCGCCAGCGCCGGCATCGTGATGGGAGCCAAGGTACCCATCGTGCTGACCAGCCGCGCCGACACCCGCCAGTCCCGCCTGGCCTCGTGCGCCATCGCCTTGATGCTGGCCCACCGCTACCGCGAAACGCCGCCGTAAGTGATTGCGCTTGCACGTCGATCGTTTTGCCCGCTTTCAACTACCGGACCACCCATGACCCCCGACGATCTGATCCTTGTTCTCAACTGCGGCTCGTCCAGCATCAAGTTCGCCCTGTTCCAGGCCCAGGCCGAGCCGATGCCGCGCGAACCGCTCTGGTCCGGCAAGGTGCAGGGTATTGGTGGTCCTTCGCCTCAGCTCAGTGAATCCGGTCGTGAAACCTTGGCCCTCACGCTGGATGCCGAGCATCCGCATACCGACGCCCTGGATCGCATCCTCATCCGCATCGAGCAGCGCCTGCATGGGCAGCGACTGGCCGCCGTGGCACATCGGGTGGTGCATGGCGGCCAGCGTTACTTCAATCCAACCCGCGTCAACCAGGCACTGATCGATGAATTGCGCGAATTGATTCCCCTGGCACCCTTGCACCAGCCGTTTCCGCTGAAGGCCATGTCGATCCTGTTGCAACGCGACCCGGACCTACCCCAGATCGCCTGCTTCGACACCGGCTTCCATCACAGCCTGCCACCGGTGGAACAGGCCCTGCCCCTGCCCTACAGCTTCTGGCAGCACGGTCTGCGCCGGTACGGGTTTCACGGCCTGTCCTATGAATACATGAGCCAGGTTCTGCCCGAGCGTCACGGTGAACTGGCGCGTGGGCGCACGCTGGTGGCGCACCTGGGCAGCGGCGCCAGCCTGTGCGCGATGCGCGAGCTCAAGAGCGTGGCCACGACGATGGGCTTTTCCGCATTGGAAGGCCTGATGATGAATACCCGCACCGGCTCACTCGATCCGGGCGCGCTCTTGTATTTGATGGAAATCGAGAAGCGGCCGCTGGCAGAGATTGGCCAGATCCTTTATCACCAATCGGGTCTGTTGGGCATGTCCGGCATTTCTGCCGAGCCCCGCCATATCGTCGAACACGAGAACGACCCAGGCGAAACCGGCGAGCGCGCGCGCCTGGCGCTGGCCCTGTACGTGCGCCGCATCGTGCGGGAAATCGGCGCCCTGGTGGCCGTGCTGGGCGGTCTTGATCTACTGGTGTTTACCGCCGGCAATGGCGAACACAATGCCTTTTTGCGCGAACGCATCAGCCGCGATCTGGCCTTTCTTGGCATCGAACTTGATCCGGCCGCCAATGCCGCCAATGCCACCGTCATTTCCACGGCCAACAGCCGGGTGCGGGTGGCAGTGGAACCGACCAATGAGGAATGGATCGCGGCCCAGCATGCGCGGGATTTGTTGGCGTCGCCCGCGTAGAGCCGATTGACGTCGCCCACGTAGAGCCTGCCCCGGACTTGATCCGGGGGGCGACCTACAAAACCGACGAACCCAGCTGGCTTTGCTGGTAACGCTCCAGGCCGATCATCTGGATCAGGCGCAATTGTTTTTCCAGCCAGTAGGCGTGGTCTTCTTCGGTGTCCTTGAGCTGGGTCACCAGCATTTCCCGGCTGGCGTAGTCGCCATGGCGTTCGCACAAGGCGATGCCATCGACCAGGTGCTTGCGCACCGCATATTCGGTGTCGAGATCCTTGCTCAGCATGTCCTCGACTGTGGTTCCCGGCTCGAAGGCTGCCGCGTGCATGTCCGGCGTGCCTTCCAGAAACAGGATGCGCCGCAAGATGGCGTCAGCGTGCTGGGTTTCTTCTTCCATCTCATGGTTGATGCGGGTATACAGCGCCGTCAGACCCAGATCGTCGTAGCGACGTGAATGGATGAAGTACTGGTCTCGCGCCGCCAGTTCGCCACGGAGCAGGAAATTGAGGTAATCAATGACTTCAGGATGGCCTTTCACGACAACGAACTCCAACCGGACAGGACGCCAGTATGGCAGGCATGGTCCGCATTTGTGGTGGCGCAAGGTAAACTTGCCGATTCCGTTCCTGTTTGCCAGCTGCCATGTCCGACCCTATCCCTGAACGCAATGACTTCATCCGCCAGATCGTGCGCGAGGATCTGGCCTCGGGCAAGCACACGGCCATTCAAACGCGCTTTCCGCCCGAGCCCAACGGCTACCTGCATATTGGCCATGCCAAGGCCATCTGTCTGGATTTCGGCATCGCGCTGGAATTTGGTGGGCGCTGCAATCTGCGCTTTGATGACACCAATCCGGAAAAGGAACACCCCGAATACGTCCAGGCCATCCAGGATGATGTGCGCTGGCTGGGTTTTGACTGGGCGGAAATCCGCCATGCTTCGGATTATTTCGAGGTGTATTACCTCGCCTGCGAGAAGCTGATCCAGCAAGGCGACGCCTTTGTCTGCGATCTTTCCGCTGAAGACATGCGCGCCTACCGTGGCACCCTGACCGAACCGGGGCGCGAATCGCCCTACCGCAACCGCAGCGTGGAGGAAAACCTCGACCTGTTCCGGCGCATGCGCGCAGGTGAATTCCCCGATGGCAGTCGGACCCTGCGGGCCCGGATCGATATGGCCGCCGGCAACATCAACCTGCGCGACCCGGCGCTGTACCGCATCAAGCATGTGCCGCACCAGAACACCGGCGATACCTGGTGCATCTATCCCATGTACGACATGGCCCATGCCTTGGGCGATGCCATCGAAGGCATCACTCATTCCCTGTGCACGCTGGAGTTCGAGGACCATCGACCCTTGTACGACTGGTGCGTGGACAAGGTCGATCTGGCCAATCACCCGCAGTTGCTGGCTCCGTTGCTGGCCAAGGGCGTGCCCAATACCGCCGCCAAGCCACGCCAGATCGAGTTTTCCCGCCTCAACCTCAACTACCTGGTGATGAGCAAGCGCAAGCTCCTGGCGATGGTGAACGAGGGCCTGGTGGATGGTTGGGACGATCCGCGCATGCCGACCTTGCAGGGCATTCGCCGCCGTGGCGCCACTCCAGCCTCGTTGCGTCTGTTTGCCGAACGTATCGGCGTATCCAAACAGAACTCCCTGATCGATTATTCCGTGCTCGAAGGCTGCATCCGCGAAGATCTGGACGCCCATGCTCCGCGCCGGATGGCAGTGATCGAGCCGCTGAAGCTGACCCTGACCAACCTGCCGGACGACCACGAAGAGTTCCTCGATTTCCCCAATCACCCCAAGGACGAGGCTCTGGGCCATCGGCGCGTGCCTTTCGCACGCACGCTGTGGATCGAGCGCGAGGATTTTGCCGAAGTCCCGCCCAAGGGCTTCAAGCGTCTGGTGCCCGGAGGCGAGGTGCGTCTGCGCGGAATTGGCATCATCCGCTGCGACGAGATCATCAAGGACGGAGAAACCGTGGTCGAACTGCGCGCCACGCTCGATCCGGAAACCCGTCCAGGTGGCAACGCCGTGGATCGCAAGGTCAAGGGCACCATCCACTGGGTCAGCGCCCGGCACGCCGTGCCTGCCGAAATCCGCCTCTACGATCGCCTGTTCACCGTGCCTGATCCGGATGTCGAGGCCGACGGCAAGACCTATCGCGACTTCATCAATCCCGATTCGCGCCGCGTCGTGCACGGCTACGTGGAACCGGCTGCCGCCAGTGCCGACAAGGAAACCCGTTTCCAGTTCGAGCGCACCGGCTATTTCGTCACCGATCGCTACGATCACGCGCCCGGGCGGCCCGTATTCAACCGCGTTGTCACCCTGCGCGACACCTGGACGACACGATGAAACAGATCCTGCGCGTTCTGGCCTTGATCGGCTTGCTGGGT
>CAYRJS010000236.1:0-4493 GCA_964424535.1 uncultured Aquimonas sp. | reverse complement strand
ACGGTAATGCCGCGAAAATGCGGCGCCACATGCGGCATGAACTCCACCGGCAAACCCAGGCGGGCGCTGACTTCACGCTCGTGGATATGGTTGGCCAGGGCGTAGGGCATCAGGTTATCGCGCAGCAGATCCGGATTGTTTTTGTCGGATGGCGTGGTGCCGGCACCGGAATAGCCGGAAACACCGAAGCACTGCGGCGGCCCGGCGAGAAACTCCAGCATCGGCCAGATCGCCAGCTGCATGGCTGTGGCATAGCAGCCTGGATTGGCGATCCGGCGCTGACCCTGATACTGGTCACGGGTAATCTCGGGCAGACCGTAATACCAGCTTGAATCAAAGCGATGATCGGCCGACAGATCCACGATCACCGGATCCTTGCCGGACTGATCCAGAGCTTCGAGAATCTCGCCGGCCTTGCCATTGGGCAGAGCCAGAATCACCCCTTCGGCACCGGCTTCAGCCAGTTGCGCCGGATTCGGATTGCTGTAATGCAAGTCACCCGTGTAGCCGGGGTTGTGTTCGGCCAGAGCCTGGCCTTCCAGTTCGCGGGAAGTGACGAAAGCCAGTTCGAAGCCGGGATGATTGGCCAGCAAACGGATCAATTCGGCCCCGGTATGGCCCCGAGCACCCACGATGCCGATACGGTGTTTCATCAGGATTCTCCTTGCTTGATTTCGGCCAGGGTCGGTGGCCGCTGCGAGCTGGCCGCCACGGCCTGGGCGATGACGTCAAAACCCTCCAGGCCATACCAGAACACCTTCCAGCACTCGCACTTGATGCAGCCATCGGACTCGGCGTAGTAGAACGGATTGACGGGATTGCCGTGGCGTGAGCGCCAGAACAAGCGCGGCGTTTGCGCCCGCATCAACTGCCATACCGCCCGCCCCAGGCCCTCGCCCTGGGCTTCGTCGAGTACGGCGAACTTGTCGAGGTAGGTTCCCGCCGGCTCCTGGGTCAGGATCACGGCGGCACGATAATTTTCGCTGACCCAGGCGCGGTGCAACTGAGTGCGTTCGAAGTAATCGGGCACCAGATGACGGCCAAACGCCGATTCGATCAAACTACGCAGGCGCGGCAAATCCAGGTCGTCCCAGGTCTCGGTCGTGAGCACACGCTCACCGCGTCGCACCAAGGTGCCTGAGCCCTTGTGGGTGAACAGTTCCTTGGCCAACTGCGCCGGCTGGGTAATGGATACCGATGAGGCCTGCGGCAGGCCATCGAGCAAGTCCTTGATCTGTTCAATCTTGACCCGCATGCCGCCATCAAGCCAGGGCTCACGCATCAATTGTTCGTACTGGGTAGACAGGTTGATCGAATCGATCACCTTGCCTTTTTCATCAAGCAGGCCACCGGTGCCGGTCAAAAAGATGATCTTGTAGGGCTGCAGTTCGCGTACCAGGGCGTTGGCGGCGAAATCCGCGTTGACGTTGAGGATCTGCCCGCCCGCGGTTTCGCCCAGAGAGGCGATCACCGGGATCGAACCCGACTGCAGGCACGCCTCGATCGGTCCCAGTTCGACGCGCTTGACCTCGCCCACCAACCCATAGCGCTCCGCATCCAGATAGTCGGCTTCGAACACGCCCGAAACGATGCTGGTGGCACGGGCGTCGGCACGCTGCAAGGCCTCAACCAGCTTGAGGTTCTGGGCATGAAAGACCCGGCGTACGATGGCCAGCGCCTCGGGCGAGGTCACCCGCAGGCCGTCGATGGTCTGTTTTTCGATGCCGGCTGCGATCAGAGCGGCATCCAGTTGCGGGCCGGCACCGTGGATGACGATGGGCGTCAGGCCCACATCCTGGAGAAAGGCCAGCGAGGACACCAGCGCATCCAGATCGTCGCGCAGCACCGCGCCGCCCACCTTGACCACGGCAAAGCGCGCCGCATCCAACTGGGAAAAGCGCTTGAGGTACTGACTGATTTCCTTGGCACTGGCCATGCTCGAAAGCAGGCGGACAATGGTCTTGCGCGTCTGCGGATCGTGCACGGCGTCCGGATTGAGAGTCGGGGTCATGGTGCTCAGCCTGCGAGGATGCGGTGGACGGATTCGGCGTAGTGCTGGAGTTGATCCAGAGCCACCCACTCATCGGCCGTATGCGCCTGGGCGATATCACCGGGGCCATACACCAGAGCGGTGTAGCCGGCAGCAGAAAACAGCGAAGCTTCAGTCCAGAAATCCACGGCCGGACCCACGGGCAAAGCAAAACTCTCGGCCAGGGCTTGCGCTGCCTGGCGTCGGGCTTCGGCCTGAGACGGATCACCCGAAGGCAGGCTGGGACCGCGGAAGGTTTCTTCAAAATGTGCCGCTTGGGGTTGGGCAAAACTGGCAAAGGTCGCCAACAAGGCATCGGTATCCATCGAGGGCAAGGGCCGAAAACCGAAGCGCAGGCTGGCTTCGGGTGCAATCACATTGGCCTTGATGCCGCCTTCAATACGGCCGATATTGAAACGCAAACCACGCAGGCCACCAAATTCTTCGTCAGCCAGGGCCTGCACATGATCCAGGGCGCGCTGACCCCAACGAATCACCTGATGCAAGGCACTGGCCGAGGCATCCAGCGCCGCCGACGCATGCCCGGCGCGACCACGAAAGTTCATGGACACCGAAGACAGGCCACGATGGGCCAGTACCGCCCTGCCCTGCGTGGGTTCGGCCACCAGCACGCCATCGTAGGCGAAACCGCGGGCCAGAAAGGCCTCGATGCAACGCGGATCATTGGCTTCCTCGTCGCTGGAAAACAGAAAAGCCACATCACCCTGCGTGCACGATGCCGCGGCCAGCAATGCCGCCGCCGCACCCTTGATGTCACACACACCCAGACCGATCACCCGATCATCCAATCGGCGCATATGGTGCGGATCGGCCGACCAGTGCGGCGAATCGGGCACGGTATCCAGGTGCACGTTGAACAGGATCTTCGGCTTCCCGCGTACCGCATGCAGGCTCACCGCACCAGCGCCGTGATCGTTCACCTCGATGGTGAAGCCAGGCAGGTGTTCGCGCAGGTATTCGAAAATCCCGCCCTGTGGTGAAATCGCGCGGGGTGGATTGCGGGTGTCAAAAGACACCAGGGCTTGGAGGTGTTGAAGCGTTTTTTCCAACAATATGGTCATGATCAATATCGCTGTGCAGGTCGGGCTAATGGCGATTGTGTAGGTCGGGGCTACGCCCCCGACGAAATACCCATTTCCTCATCACCGATTTATTTCCGCCCACAGCGTGGAACTCATGCCGAAGAGCTTGATAAAGCCCTCGGCCTCCTCCACGCCCCAGTCGGCACTCTGGGCGTAGGTCGCGCCCTTGGCGTGCAGCAGGTGCGGCGAGCTCACGGCCACCGCGTCCACATGCGCGCCGTGGGTGCGCAGCACGACTTCGCCATTGACCTGCGCCTGCGAGGAGGCGAGGAAGGCTTCCAGATCGGTCTTGAGCGGGTCGTGGAAGAAGCCCTCGTACACCAGCTCCACCCACTTGCGCGCGACCTCGGGCTTGAAGCGGTTCTGCTGCTTGCTCAGCACCGCTTCTTCCAGTGCACGGTGCGCGGTCAGTAGCGCCACCAGGCCCGGCGCCTCGTAGACGATGCGACCCTTGAGCCCAATTACGGTGTCACCGGTATAGACGCCGCGGCCCACACCGTAGGGCGCAAACAGCGCGTTGAGTTTGGCCAGCAATGTCGCGCCATCGATGCGCGTGCCATCCAGCGACACAGCTTCACCGCGTTCAAAACCAATGCGCACATCCAGCGGTTGCGTCGGCCATTCGCTGCGCGGCGCGCACCAGCCGCGCGCGCCTTCGCCGGGCGCTTCCCAGCGGTCGATTTCACCGCCCGACATGGTGACGCCGAGCAGGTTCTCGTTGATCGTGTACTGCTGCTGCTTGGCGCGCACGCCGAAGCCGCGCTCTTCCAGATAGGCCTGTTCGTAGGCGCGGGTCTGGGTGTGTTCTTTCTGGATCTCGCGGATCGGCGCAATGATGCGGTAGCTGCCCTGCGCTTTAACCGCCAGATCAAAACGCACCTGATCGTTGCCCATGCCGGTGCAGCCGTGCGCGATGGCGTTGGTGCCCAGCTCCGCAGCACGCTTGAGCGCGGCATCGACGATCAGGTACCGGTCCGATACCAGCAGCGGATACTGGCCCTGATAGCCCTCTCCTGCCCATACGAAAGGTTTGACAAAACCCGCCCAGATCGCCGGCCCACCATCCACGGTGAGGTGCGAATCCACCCCCAGTTCCGCCGCCCGCGCCTCGATAAACGCCCGCTCCTGCGCATCCACACCGCCGGTATCGGCGAACACGGTGTGCACCCTCCAGCCGCGTTCTTTCAGGTAGGGGACGCAGAAGCTGGTGTCCAGGCCTCCGCTGAAGGCAAGAACAATGTCCTTGCCTTCAGCGGAGGCGTGATTCGGGATTCGGGATTCGGGATTCGTAACTGCAGGTTGTGGTGACATGAGGGCTCTCTGGAAATGGTTGAGTCAAAAGCTGGCGGGATCGTGGATCG
>CAYRJS010000235.1:0-4515 GCA_964424535.1 uncultured Aquimonas sp. | reverse complement strand
TGGACGGCTGGCGCTTGCGCATCGATCCCAAGGCCGAGTGGCGGCAAATGTTTGATGACGCCTGGCGCATGCATCGCGATCATTTCTTTGATGCCAAGCTGCGTGGCGTCGATTGGCCGGCCACCCGCGCCCGTTACGCACCGTTGCTGGAGCAGGTGACCGATCGCATTGAACTGGACGATCTGCTGGCGCAGATGATGGGCGAACTGGGCGCCCTGCATTCGCAGGTGCGTGGCGGCGAGTTCCGCAAAGCCAGCGAAACCCCTGGATTTGCCAGCCTGGGCGCGCGCTTTGCCCGTGTGGCTTCCGGCTGGAAGATCGAACATATCTACCGCACCGAGGCCGAATTACCCTCCCGACGTGGGCCCTTGCAGGCCGCCGGCGTGGATGTGCGCGAGGGTGACGTGATCGTGGCCGTCAATGGCCGTGATGCCCGACCCGTCGCCGATCTGTCCGAACTGTTGGCCAATACCGCTGGCCAGCAGGTGTTGTTGAAACTGGAGCGCAACGGCCAGGCCCTGCGCCAGATCGTGACGCCCGTTGATGTCCAGGGTGAGGATGCGCTGCGTTATGCCGATTGGCTGGAATCACGCCGCGCCGCCGTGGCGACAGCCGGGCAGGGCCGTATCGGCTATCTGCACCTGCGGGCCATGGGTCCCAACGATATCGCCAGCTTCGTGCGCGACTTCTACTCCAATATCGACCGCGATGGCCTGATCATCGACGTGCGCCGCAACCGCGGCGGCAATATCGACAGTTGGATCATCGAAAAGCTGCTGCGCCGCACCTGGGTCTTCTGGCAGCCAGCCCACGGCCTGCCTTCGGGCAATATGCAGCAAAGTTTCCGCGGCCATCTGGCCGTGCTCACCGATGCCCTGACCTATTCCGATGGCGAAACCTTCTCCGCCGGCATCCAGACCCTGAAACTGGCCCCGTTGATCGGCACCCGCACTGCTGGTGCCGGAGTCTGGCTCAGCGATGGCAATGCCCTGGTCGACCGGGGCCGGGCGCGCGTGGCCGAAACCCCGCAATATGCCCTGGATGGCACCTGGCTGATCGAAGCCGTAGGCGTAAGCCCGGATATCGAAGTCGACAACCTGCCACACGAAAGCTACCAGGGCACGGATCGTCAGCTCGATACCGCGATCCGCTGGCTGCAGCAGAAGCTGGCGAACGAACCCGTGCCCGCACTGCAGCGCGGAGAGATCCCGCCCTTGCCAACACGGTGAGTGGTGCAGCCAACAAAAAACCGCGCAAATGCGCGGTTTTTTGGTACCGGTGATAGGACTTGAACCTACACTCTGTCGCCAGAAGCGGATTTTGAGTCCGCCGCGTCTACCATTCCGCCACACCGGCACACGGCAGGGGGCGCATTGTAGACCAGACGACGTGGATGCGAAAGGTCTGCATGAAAAGCATGGTCGTTGATGGGTTCAATCAGGCCGGATGATCCGCTTGTCGGACCTTTCGATCCGCCGGAAACCGTGTTGATTGTGTCCATGTTCATGATCTGTAAGCATGAGGCTATCGCGAACCGTCCTGGAATGTCACACGATGAACAAGCCCGGCTCTGCTGCACACTGGCAGCATCGACGAATCTGCGGCTTCACCTTGATCGAACTGCTGGTAACGGTAGCCGTCATCGCTATCGCGGCAGCCGCGGCGTTGCCGAGCTTCCGGGAATTCGGAATCCGCATGGGAACCAAGGACAACACCAATCAGCTGGTCGGTGCCCTCAACGTGGCCCGTGCCGAAGCCGCCAGACGGGGCCGGCCGGTGGCAGTGATCGCCAACGGCGGCAACTGGTCCAATGGCTGGCAGGTCGTGGTCAGCAAGGAAACCGATAACGCTGGCGTGGTCGAGATCGAGGATACGCCCAGTTCTCCAGGAGCCACGGCTTCGGCCTGTGCTGCCTATCTGGATAACGCAGTAGATACCACCAAGAAGATCCCTCTGTGCATCCGGCATCAGGACGCATTGACGGGTGATTTCACCATCAAGGGCAAAGGCGATTCCGCCAATACCTTGATCATTTTTGAAGCACAGGGTGGTTTGCGCGATGCCAAACCGTTCGATTTCAGCATCTGCCGCCCATCTGCTCACGCTGATGCCAGCTTGTCCTATCAGATCCACGTCGCGCCCAGCGGCACTATCGAGAGTCGTCAGGACACCAACGGTGCCCCGGCTGGCGCATGTTCATGAGGACTGACTTCATGCATAAACAAACAAAACAACGAGGTTTTACCCTGCTGGAAGTATTGATTGCCGTCTTGATATTCAGTATCGGCCTGTTGGGATCGGCTGGCCTGATGGTGTTGTCGGTGCGTACCAATCACAGTGCCTATCTACGAACCCAAGCCTCATTTTTGGCCGATTCCATGGTCGAGCGCATGCGTGCCAATGCGGATCAGGCCAATGCTTACAACGATACTTACGATAGTTCGACTGCAAACGATGAGGATCCGTGCGCCACTGTATCGTGTTCCCCGGCAGCCTTGGTTGCGCGAGACAAAGCCTTGTGGAGTCGACAGTTGGTCGATTCCCTGCCTTCAGCAAGTGCCCAGATCACATGTACGGGGACCAGTTCTGCGGATGGTCTTGGTCTGGATCCCGGGATGCAGGCGGCGGCTCCCTACAACGGACAGTGCACCATGACAATTACCTGGGTCGAGGCGGATTTGGATCGATCATCTGGTGGCACCCCAGCCACACAAACCTTTGCCTGGGTGTTTCAGCCATGAGCCTTCGTCCATTTCAATTGCGTCGCCGCTTCGACGAATCCGGGTTCTCGTTGCTTGAAGTAATGATCGCCTTGGCTTTGGGCTTGTTGTTGAGTATCGGAATCTTGTCTTTGTTCAGCAGCACCAGCAGCACCAACAAGCTCCAGGATGGGCTGGCTCGCCTGCAGGAAAATGGTCGCTTTGCGGTCAGCCGCATGGAAAAGGATTTTCGCATGATGGGTGGCCAGTACTGCAGCAATACGGCCGGCGGTCATACACCAGGCGCCAGTATTCCGGTCATGCCGGCACGTGTGCCCATGTCATATGCCAAAAGGTTGACGGTCGGAGACCAACCCGGCTGGCCGGATATGCCGGATAAAAATCACAAGAGCTTTGACGCCAACGGCAACACCGATGTGAATGCGGCCACGGTGGCTTATCCCATCAGCTCGCGCTGGTTTATCCAGGGGTATTCAGGCGCTGGCGTGCCGGGTGGTAGTGCCTTGCCTGAGGCAGCGCTGGCCGATGGCAAGCGGGTACCTGGCTCAGACGTACTGACCATACGTTACCTGCGCGGGAGCGGTTGGCCCCTGAAGGCTGGCATTGCCTGCACTACTGGCGAAGACGCGCCTTTGTCGGCAGGAACCGTGATCCAATTTGAAACGCCTGTGGGTGATGATCCCAGCAGCCGCATGAAAATGCCGGCCAGTGGCGTGGAAGGATTGGCACTGATTTCTGATTGCATCAGCCCGGCGGTGATTCCGATCAGCAATGTTGCCGGGAACAAGGTTACCGTTGGCGATATTCTTTCGGGTGCCACGGGTTCCATCTGCAATACCGGTGGTGTTCGCGATACTCGTATTTACAATTTTTCGGATGACTTTGTTACCGTTACTTACTTCTTGAAGTTCAAGAAAGATGAGAATCCCGGTGCTCGCGCCAATAGTGCCGCTGGACGTCTGATTCCGGTCCTGGTACGACGAGAAAACGGTGAAGATCAGGAGTTGGTGCGCGGCGTCGATCAACTGGCTTTTCGATACGGCACGCTTGACGATAGCGGCAACATTCGATTTCTTCTGGCTGAAGAAATCGATGCCCTGGGTACCTCAGGGTGTACCCAGCAACCCGTGGGCGTCGGGGCACTGGAAAATGGCTGCAGATGGCGTTCGGTCCGTTCGATCGAAGCACGCTTGCTGGTCAATACCGTCGATGAGGTTCATGGCCTGGATCAATCCAGTCGTACCTTCCGCTTCAATGGTGCGGAATCGACGTTGAATGACGACGACACACTGGAGTCTGGCCTCAAGGCAGGAAGCCAGCTTCGTCGCGAATTCATCGCCCATATTTCCGGGCGCAATCTTAATCTGTAGGCCAAGGCCATGCGTGAATATAAAAATATCCCGATTCCAAAACGTCAAAGTGGAGCGGTGTTGTTCATTGCTCTGGTCTTTCTCGTATTGATCATGTTGTTGACCCTGACAGCTACCAGTACATCAATCCTGCAAGAAAAAATGACTGGTGGCATGCGCAACCAGCAACTGAGCACCATGGGTGCGGATAGTGCCCTTCGTGGTGGCGAGGCATGGATCTGGGGTTTGGATTACAAAGCGTCCCAGCCATTGCCGCCATGTATTGAATCCAGCGTTGGCACATGCGTGCATCGAACAAAACGTGATGGATTGTTGACCGATGTTTCACAGAAATTCCGCACGTCCAGGGGTTGGGTCAATACCCCGTTGGGAAGTCCTGGTTATGGCCAAACCATGACAGGGTTGACCGGATCTGCGGTTACGGC
>CAYRJS010000234.1:0-4587 GCA_964424535.1 uncultured Aquimonas sp. | reverse complement strand
ATCAGTACAGATCAATTCATTGATCTGTTGACCCGGTCCACGTTGGGAGAGCGCCGGCCGATTCATGATCGGGAATGCATCGAAGGTATGCTTGCCAACAGCAACTTGGTGGTCAGTGCCTGGGAATCCGGCAAGCTGGTTGGCATTGCCCGCTCAATGACGGACTTCCATTACGCCTGCTACTTGTCCGATCTCGCCGTCTGCCAGTCTCATCAAATGAGCGGTATCGGGAAGAAATTGCAGAGCATTACCCAAAGCCAGCTTGGTCCGCGGTGCAAATTGATTCTTATCGCGGCTCCTGCTGCCAATGCCTACTATGAGCGTATTGGATTCACCAACAATCCGCGTTGCTGGGTCCTTGATCGTGAAGCGAATATCCTCAACCTTGATTAGCTCTGATACTCAGTCGATGTCGTAGCCAGAAATGACGAGCTGAGGATCAGGGCTAATCAGGTAGCTGATCTGAGAGTTCTTTGAAAGGTCTGAACATGTCTCTTCCGTCGTTCCAGCGTAGGCTGGAACCCATTTTAAACAGCAACATGGATGACCAGACATTCGTCTGTTGAAGATCGCCTCCAGCCTTCGCTGGGATGACGACTTGTTCAGAAGTTCCCTTTGACGGGAAAAAACGGGGCGAAGCCACTGGCTTCGCCCCGTTGTTGTTGGCCTTTATGGCCGTTTGCTTGCGTTGGCCGTCAGCGTTGTGCCTTGACCTCATCGGCGGTGACCAGCTTGGCCTGGTTGCCCCAGGAGGTGCGTTCGTGGTTGGCGATGTCGGCGACTTCGGCATCGCTGAGGGCACCGCCAAAGGGTGGCATCGGGCTGGGGTAGCTGACACCGTCGCTGGCGGTGCCGTTCATGCCGTGCAGGATGATGCGGATATGTTCGGCGGGATCTGCTGCCAGAACCGGAGCACTGCCGACCAGTGGCGGGAAAGCGCCGGGCAGGCCGGTGCCACTGCCTTGGTGGCAGGCGCCGCAGACGGTGGCATACAGGCTGGCGCCGCGTTCGGCGTCATAGCTGTAGGGGCCTTCGGCTGCGGCTGGTGGTGGCGTGGGCGCGGGTGCGCTGGCACCACCGATGCGGGAAATGTTCGGCTTGCCATGCTCTGTACCCGGCTCGCGGATATCGAGCACGCCGACCGCGCCTTTTTCCAGATGGGCAAAAGAGTGGTCGACGAAGGGATAGGTGCCGGCATGCGGAATCACCACATCGAACACCGCGCCTTCACCGGGGCCGACGCTGTAGGTGGATACGCCGCTCAGTGCGTGAGCCGGATCACCGTCCGGGTAAACCTTGTCGAAGATCGCGCCGATCACGTGGAAGGCACTCCACAAGCTGGGGCCGGCATTGACCATGTACAGGCGCACGCGCTCGTTCGGGCGCGCCGGCAGCGGGTGGTCCTGGTACTGGAAGGCGATGCCGTTGAAGGCCACGATATCGGGCTGGATCTTCATCATCTTTTCGAAATCCGGACCCATCAGGTTGCCGGAGATCTGGCGGGTGTACCACTCGCTCTGGATGACGACATATTCCTTGTCAGCCGGCGGCATCAGGCTGCCATCGGCAGGTTCGACGATCATGGCGCCATACATGCCGTTGGCCATGTGCAGCAATACCGGCGGGGTGCCACAGTGATACACGAAGGCACCGGGCACCTTGGCCTCGAAGGAGAACTCGATCTGTTCGCCCGGCATGATGTCGGCAAAGCTCATGTTGGGCGGGGTAAAGGAGGAGTGGAAGTCGATCGAGTGATGCATCGAGGCGTTGTTGGTCAGCACCACGTTGATCATCTGCCCCTGGCGCGCGCGGATGGTCGGGCCAGGGACCGAGCCGCTGAACGGCCAGGCCTGGTAGTGCACGCCGCTGGCGATTTCCACGGCTTCGTCGGTGACATCGATATGCACGGTGATCGAATCGCCGTCCTGCAAGGGCGGCAAGGTGGCATCAAACGGCTTCTTGACCGGGTCTTTCGAGGCCAGTTGCAGTGGCGAAACCGCGGCTGCGGCAGCAGATGGGGTCGGCGCTTTCACGTTGATGCTGCTATGCAGGCCGGCGACGAGGAAGAACACCACCAGGCCCACGCCCAGAATGATGCCCGTCTGTGCCCACCAGGTAACGCGCGGGGCATCGCTCAGGCGGCATTCACGCCATTCGGCGATCCAGCTCCAACTCGGCCAGATGCGCTCGATGAAGTAGTCGACGCTGTACGGGCTGGTGCCGGAGCGACGATTGATGACGATCAGCACCGCAAAGATCATCACGTAGATGATGCCCACGCCGGTATTGGAGGCACCGATGGTGTAGGGGCCACCAAAGCCGCCGGCGGTACTCCAGATCAGCAGGCTGTAGAGCGCGCCGATCACGTAGATGGTGCGACGGGCAAAACCAAAGAGCAGGGCGAAGGCCAGAGCCGTGGTTGCCAGGCGGGTCAGCCAAAGGAAGGTGTCAGCGTGCGGCTCGACCAGGCCAATCCAGGTGTTGAACCACCAGGCCGACCAGTCCGGCTGGCCCTCGGCAGCGTTGCGCAGGTAGCCGGCGTAGTTGGCGGCAAAACTGGGCATCCAGGTGAAGGCCGCATTGACCATCCAGATAATGCCGAAAGCCACCCGCAAGGCCGCGCTGGCCAAAGCCGGCCAGGCGTCAGAGGTGGGGCCAAGTTCCCGTTCGTGTGTCACTTCAATGCTCCAATAAAATCAGACAGATATATTTCGGCGTCGTGCCGATGAATGAAAAAGCTTCTCATTTTGACAGACACGACCGCTTGACGCACGCCGTTGCATGCGTCGATATGGCCCGAAGCCGAGGCCAGGATCAGACGCCAAGGGCGGCGGCGTGGTGGGCGATATGCTCGCCGATGAAGCTGGCGATGAAGTAGTAGCTGTGGTCGTAACCTGGACGCAGGCGCAGATCCAGTGGATGCCCGGCGGCGCGACAGGCGACTTCCAGCAGCTGCGGTTTGAGCTGGTCTGCAAGAAATTCGTCGGACTCGCCCTGGTCGATTTTCAACAGCAAACGCTCGCTCGCCGATACCACCAATTCGGTAGCGTCATAGCGCGCCCAGGTGCTGCGATCCTCACCCAGATAGGCCGCCAATGCCTTTTGACCCCAAGGCACTTGCGAGGGCGCGACGATGGGTGAAAAGGCGGACACGCTGCGGTAACGGCCCGGATTGCGCAAGGCCACCACCAGGGCGCCGTGACCGCCCATGGAATGACCGAACACGCCCCGGCGGTCGTTGGCGGGAAAATGCGCCTCGATCAGATCCGGCAATTCCCGGGTGACGTAGTCGTACATCCGGTAATGCGCAGCCCATGGCTCGCGCGTGGCGTTGACATAAAACCCTGCGCCCAGACCCAGGTCGTAGCCATCCCCATCGGGCACGCCTTCGCCACGCGGACTGGTATCGGGCGCCACTACGATCACCCCGTGCTCAGCAGCAAACTGCTGCGCCCCGGCCTTGGTGATGAAGTTCTGTTCGGTACAGGTCAGGCCCGAGAGCCAATACAGCACCGGACACCGGCCGTGCTCGGCCTGCGGCGGCAGATAGATCGCAAAATTCATGGCACAGCCAAGCACGACCGAGTCATGCCGGTAAACGTCTTGCCAGCCACCAAAGCTGGCGCGGTGTTCGATGTTTTGCATGGGAATGAAATGTAATTCGGGATTCGGAATTCGGGATTCGAAACAGCGCCAAGGTCTGGCGGCTGAGGAGGGGAGATGCGAGATTTTGCTTTTGCGAATCACCAATCTCGAATCACCAATCACGGTTTTTTTCAGTACTGAATCACCGACCGTATCGACTTGCCCTCATGCATCAGGTCAAAAGCGCGGTTGATATCGTCCAGGGTCATGACGTGGGTGACGTAGGGGGCGAGGTCGAGCTTGCCGGCCATGGCGTCTTCCACCATGCCGGGCAGTTGGCTGCGGCCTTTTACGCCGCCAAAAGCGGTGCCTTTCCAGGTGCGGCCGGTGACGAGCTGGAAGGGACGAGTGCTGATTTCCTGGCCGGCACCGGCGACGCCGATGATGACGCTCTGGCCCCAGCCACGGTGGGTGCATTCCAGGGCGGCGCGCATCACCTGGACGTTGCCGATGCACTCGAAGCTGTGGTCCACGCCCCAGCCGGTCATGCCCACGATGACCTGCTGGATCGGTTCGTCGTGGTCTTTCGGGTTGACGAAGTCGGTGGCGCCGAAGTGGCGTGCCAGCTCGAATTTGTCGGGATTCAGATCAATGGCGATGATGCGGCTGGCCTTGGCCATATGCGCGCCCTGGATCACCGCCAGCCCGAGGCAACCCAGGCCGAATACGGCCACGGTGTCGCCTTCCTGGACCTTGGCCGTGTTCTTGACCGCACCCAGACCGGTGGTGACGCCGCAACCCAGCAGGCAGACCTGTTCGGGATTGGCCTCGGGATTCACCTTGGCCAGGGAAACCTCGGCCACCACGGTGTATTCGGAGAAGGTCGAGCAGCCCATGTAGTGATAAACCGGCTGGCCTTGATAGGAAAACCGGGTGGTGCCATCGGGCATCACGCCCTTGCCCTGGGTGGCGCGCACGGCCACGCACAGGTTGGTCTTGCCG
>CAYRJS010000233.1:0-4590 GCA_964424535.1 uncultured Aquimonas sp. | reverse complement strand
CCCGCAGCAGGCGTCACACTGGCCCCTGCGATCACTCTGGCAAAAATTTGACCATTCAAGCCGAATTCTTGCATATCAATCACTTGCAACAAGCCCGCCCCACCCCTCTTGCTTTTTGTCACGGTTTTTGACTATCGCCGCACCCCGATCTTGTCGCTGTGCACAAACGAATCCACGCAAGTGCTTGCCCCGCTTGGACTTGCCCCAATTCGACCCTCTTTGCGACCGGGGAAAGAGATGTAGTGAAAGCCCTGCCGACTGCTATCCTGTCCCTACTGCCTGATGGTTTCGTGAGCCATGTCGCCGCCGGTCACGCCCAAGACGCCACCTTCTTTCATCGCCCTGCCCGACGTCCAGGCGCGGCGTTGGCTGGACGAAATCCTGGGGCAACTCTCCCCGGTGCAGCGACAAATCCTGGCAGCCCATCTGCGCAACCGTGAAGATCCAATCCAGATTGCCGCACGCCTGGGTCTACCGCGCGATGCGGTCCGTGCCTCGCTTGCCTACGCTCTGGCCCAGTTGCGCATGGCCCTGTCGGATGCCCCTCTGGAAAAAACCCGTGAGGATTGGCTGGAACGTTGTCGCGACCTGCTGACCTCGACACCACTCCGACGCGTAACACCCACGGTGGAAATCGAATTGCCGGGGATGGCAGCACCGCCCGAACCGGTCGCACCGTCAGCATCAGTCGATGCGCACGCGAACTTCCTGATCGTGGAATCACGCCATACCCCCGCAACAGCGCCCGCGCGCACGGCAGCCACCAAACCCTCACCTGCCAGCACGCCAGCTCGGGAATTTCGTTTGCCGTCTCTGCCTGCCAACACCGTGCCCACACCCGTATCCACGCCCACGCCAACCCGCCGTGCCCCCACCTCCAGCGGTTTGTTCGCGCACCTGCCTGCACTTCTGGCTCTGCTGGTGATCGTGGTCACGGGCCTCCTGGCCTGGAGTCTCTGGGGACCACGCCACTCCACCCCGGTCGTGAACACCGAGCCATTGCGGGTGCCGGCACTGGACGAACCCGCCGCGCCCCTGACGGCCCCGGATTTTCGCCTGGTCCTGTTGCGCCAACAGCATGAAGGCCTGCTGGAAGACCTGGATTTCTACGTCTGGCTAGCCGAACAGGATCTCGCGCCATGATCCAGCCTCTGGTTTGCCTCGGCTTGATTCTGGGCTTGGTGACGGCATCCGCCCCGGCACAGGAACCGACATCCACGCAAACCACGGAAGCCATGCGTCAGACCCTGGCACCTTTCCGGGAACTGAGCGAACGCCTGCCCCCCGAACTGCGCCAACGCCTGCAGGAGCAGGCCCGCATCTGGGTCGAACTGACCCCGGAAGAACAAGCCCAACTGCGGGAAAACCTGAAAGCCTGGGAGGACACGCCGGCGACCAAGCGCCTGCGCCTGCGCTCACGCTTTGAAGCCTGGGAACAACTGGATGCTGCAACCCGTGAGGCCGTGCTCGATGCCATCCACCGCCACGAGGCCCTGTCCCCGGAACAGCAACTGGTCCTGCGCGAACGCTTTGACGCCTTGCCCCCGAATGCACGCCAAGGCTATCTGTTCGATCCCGCCAGCCGCCGCGCCATGGAACTGGCCGATACCCTGTTTCCTTTCATCCCCGCCGACCAGCAGATCCAGACCATGACCCTGTTGCGGGAACTGGAACCGGCCCAGCTTGAAGTGCTGCGCCAACGCCTGGCCCGCCTGCCGCCGGTACAGCGCAATGCCTACCGGCAGGAACTGCTCGATCTGGACCCGCAAGCACGCGCGCAGGCCCTGAATCCGCCACGCCCAAGCCCCTGACGCCAATACCGCAATTCCCGCTCGGGGATGACATCGGCACTTGCGCAATTTCGGTTACAATCAGCGGTTTGTCACATTTGACAACACCCCTGGTGCAGGTTTGTGCGCCTTCGACACGGAGCGTTTCATGAGCATCGAACAACTGGAAGACATCGCCCAGGCGATGGTGGCCCCGGGCAAGGGCATCATTGCCATTGACGAATCCACCACCACCATCGGCAAGCGTTTCGACGCCGTCGGGGTCGAGAGCACGGAAGAAAATCGTCGCGCCTATCGCGAAATGCTGCTGACCACACCCAAGCTGGGCGACTACATTTCCGGCGCCATCCTCTACGACGAAACCCTGCGCCAGGCCACCAAGGCCGGTGTCCCCTTCACCAAGGTCATGACCGACGCCGGCATCCTGCCGGGCATCAAGGTCGACAAGGGCCCGACGCCTCTGGCCGGTTTCCCCGGTGATTCGGTCACCCAGGGCCTGGATGGCCTGCGTCCGCGCCTGCAGGAATACGCCAAGCTGGGTGCGCGTTTCGCCAAGTGGCGGGCCGTGATCGCCATCAGCGATGACAATCCCAGCGGCACCTGCATCGAAGCCAACACCCACGCCCTGGCGCGCTATGCCGCCCTGTGTCAGGAATCCGGCCTGGTGCCGATCGTGGAACCTGAAGTGCTGATGGACGGCGATCACGACATCGATGTGTGCTACGAAGTCACCGAAGCCAGCCTGCGCTCGTTGTTTGCCGCCCTCTACGAGCACAACGTGCTGATCGAAGGCACCGTGCTCAAGCCCAACATGGTGATCTCGGGCAAGGATTGCCCGGAACAGGCCAGCATCGAGGAAGTCGCCCAGGAAACCTTGCGCTGCCTGCGCGCCACCGTGCCGGCCCTGCTGCCGGGCATCGTGTTCCTGTCCGGCGGGCAAAGCGACGAGCACGCCACCGCCCATCTCAATGCCATGAACAAGCTGCCGGGACGCCCGTGGGCCCTGTCGTTCTCCTACGGCCGCGCCATGCAGCAGGCCGCGCTCAAGCTGTGGGCCGCCGATCCGGTGGGCAACTTCGCCAAGGCCCAGGAAACCGTGTTCGCCCGCGCCCGGGATAACGGCCTGGCGGCACTGGGCAAGTGGAAATAAGCCTTGCGTAATCTCCCGAAGACCCCTTCGGGTACGGGCAAGGTCTACGACCAGGCCTATTTTGAACAGTGGTATCGCGCGCCCGGCTCGACCGGGCGCGCGTATATGGCGCGCAAGGTGGCCCTGGCCGTCGCCAATGCCGAATACCATCTGGGCCGACCCATCCGCACCGTCCTTGATATTGGTTGTGGCGAAGGTGCCTGGCGCTCGATGCTGCTGAAATTGCGCCCCAGGTTGCGCTATCTGGGTTTTGATTCCAGCCAGTACGCCATCGACCGCTTTGGTACGAGCCGCAACCTGCACTTCGCCCGCTTCGGTGATTTCGCCCACCTGCGCCCCTGCCCGCCGGTGGATCTTCTGGTCTGCAGTGACGTCATGCACTACCTGTCCGCCCGTGAGATCGACCGCGGCCTGCCTGGCCTGGCCGAACTGTGTGGCGGCGTCGCCTTTCTGGAATGTTTCACCCGTCAGGACCGGGTCGAAGGCGATCACATCGGCTTCATGCGCCGTCCGGCCAGCTTCTACCGCAACCGTTTCGCCCGCGTCGGCTTGCGCCAGATCGGCTCGCATTGCTGGCTGTCGCCCAGCCTGGCATCCCAGACCACGGCATTGGAAGTTTGTCCGTCTTGAGGTCGGGGGCACAACCCTGACGTCGGGGACGTAGCCCCGACCTACCACAATGGCACATGCCTTGGATCTATCCCGTGCGATCGACGCTTCCGTCGCGTGTCACATCACCGATATTCCCAAGCGTCGGGGACGTAGCCCCGACCTGCAATGCCGCATGCGCAGGTTGATCCTGCGTGATCGACGCTTCCACCTGAACGCAACCCAAGTCCTTCTGACCCCGCTCCCGAACCCGCTGCGTTGACAGGATCAAACTCACCCACGGGAGCTCAGCCATGCGCTTTTCAATCGGTCTCGTCCTTACCGTTGTTCTCGGTCTCGCCATCTCGCCGCTCCACGCCCGGTCCTTGCTGGACCTTCAAATCGTCGATCGCGATACCGGTGCCGTCCTGACCACCTATGCCGATGATGGTCAGATCTGGGTCGCCGGCATCCCCGGGCATCGTTATGCGGTACGTCTGCGCAATCTCACCCGCCAGCGGGTATTGGCGGTGGTCAGCGTCGACGGGGTCAACGTCATTTCCGGTGAAACTGCCGGCGCCCATCAAGCTGGCTATGTACTTGCGCCGCACGGCTTGGCCGATATCGCCGGCTGGCGCAAGAACCTCGACGAGATCGCGCAATTCACCTTCACCGCACTTCCCGACAGTTACGCCGCCCGCACCGGTCGCCCGGCCAATGTCGGCGTGATCGGTGTGGCCGTATTCACCGAACGGGCACCACGTCCCCTGCCCAGGCCCCAGGAAATTGCCCGCGAGCAAGCCTTGCCGGCACCTGCGCCCGCAACCGGTGCAGCGCCACCCAGCGCCCGCACCGAAACCGCTGATGCCATGAGGGCACCTGCGTATGTGCGTCAGGCCGAGCGCCTGGGCACCGGCCATGGCGAGCGCGAATACGCTCGCGTGGAGGAAACCCGTTTCGTGCGAGCCTCGCGCAACCCTGTCGAAACCCTGAGCATCCGTTACGACAGCCAGCAAAACCTCGTGGCCATGGGCATCGTGCCGCAACGGCCACAGCCCCATG
>CAYRJS010000232.1:0-4612 GCA_964424535.1 uncultured Aquimonas sp. | reverse complement strand
CCCGAGGATCGGTTTCCAGCGCCTGCACGATATCCATCATTACCGAGCCGGTGCCCACCGAGGTGAGCTGGTCGGCATCGCCCACCAGCACCAGCACGGTATCCTCGCGCAGGGCATCGAGCAGGGCGCGCAGCAGCCCCAAATCGAGCATCGAGGCTTCGTCCACGACCACGATATCGGCAGGCAATGGTTCCTCTGCGCGATAACGATAACCGCCGTGGCGGCCGCGACTGCCGAGCATGTGGTGCACAGTGCCGGATTGCGCCGTGCTCAGGGCCTGCAGATGGGCGAGCCAATCGGCACCCAGAGCTTGCTGGTCGCCGTGCAGGTGTTCGGCTCCGCTGCGCAGGGATTGGCTCAGACGTTGCGCGGCCTTGCCGGTGGGCGCGGCGATATGCACCTGCGGCAGGCGACCGGTTTTGGCTTCGTGCTCGCGCGACAGGGCCAGCAGCATGCGCAGCACCGTGGTGGTCTTGCCGGTGCCGGGACCGCCGGTCAGCACCATCAGGCGCTTGCCCAGGACCTGGCGTACGGCATCGCGCTGGCGGGCTTCGGCGTCACTCCAACGGCCATTGAACAGGATACGCAGATCAGCATCGGACAAGGGATGCGCAGGTTCCGACGCAGCCTCACGCCGCCGCCGCAATGCCGCAGCCACGGCATCTTCGGCCCGGTGATTGCGCGCGAGATAGAGATGATCGCCATCGAGTATCAGCGGGCGTGCATCGGCACCGTCCTGCCTGGCATCGGCCACAAGCGGGCTTTGACGCAGAGCGTCGACGAGGACATCGCCTGTGGGCAGGGCGGCGTCTTCCGCCAATCGCGCCAATGGCAGGGCGCTATGGCCCTGGCCTTCGGCATGGCTGACCCAGGCGGCGGCGCGGGCGATGGTGGCATCGGCGCCGTGGGCGAGCATCCAGCGCCAGATGGCGTGATCCAGATCGCGCCAGATTTCGGGCAGCGTCGCGGTTGCGGGACGCTGGCGAAAATCGAAGCGTTCACCGGCGATCAGCGTGCTCATGCGACCTCCTTGATGTCGGCACCCAGAACCGCTTGCGCGGCATCGAGCAAGGCGTCATCGAAGCGGTGCCGCCATACGCCGCAGGGCGTGCCATCGGGCAAGGACAAGCCGGTTGCGCGGATAAACAGATACCAGGCATCACCCAGATGTTGCGCCCGCCGATAACTCGTACCCAGACGCTCGCGCAGATAGCGTTCCAGCGCCACCACGTACAGCAGGGCCTGAAAGCGGTAACCGTTGCGCTGCATGGCCACATCGAGTGCGCCGGCAGCGTAATGTTCCAGTCGCGGCGGCACGCCCAGAGCCAGGTCATTGCCCTTGTAGTCGAGCACATGGAAGCACCCATCATGGGCGAAGATCAGGTCGATCTTGCCGTTCATCAGCCCGGCCAGGGTCTGGTCACGGCGCGGAACCAGTTCGAATTCGCCGCAGGCTTCACAGGCCTGGCGCAGTTCGCGCAACGAAGCCCCATCGAGGCAATAGTTGAACTCCATTTCGGCGCGCATCTCGGTGGCAGCAAGATCGCCCAGACGCGGGCCATGGTCGCCGCCAAGACGTGCTTCCAGCACACCCTGCAAGCGTGTGGCCAAAGGTGCAATCAGGGATTTGATATCGCTGCCATCACGCGGGCGCACACCATGCGCCTGCAGGGCGGCAGCGATGGCCTCGTGCTGGTCCAGGAAGGAATCACCGGGTGTGCGCAGTTCAAACAGGGCATGTACGGCATTGCCGAAATCGGCACCGGCCACGATTGCCAGGGCATCCAGTTCCGGGTGTGGGGTTTGCGGTATCAGGATGGCCGGGGCCTGGCTCCCGGTTTCATCGACACTGGCCTCCGGTTCGATCAGATTCTCGTCATCGGCTGGACGATCTTCTTCGGTCAATTGCGAATGCCCACCACTGAGCAAGGAGCTGAAACTGTGACGGCGCGGCAAGGGACCGGAAGGTGCGGCGGGCAAGGGTCGTGCCGTGCGCTGAAGGTTGTCGTCGCCATCAGGTCGCCAGTGCGCATCCGGGTATTCGTTCCAGCCGGCGCGCCGGGCCACATGGCCCGAATCCGGGTTCCAGAGTGCCACCAGCTTGAGGGTGTTGAGTGGCACGTCTTTCGGCGGGTTCTTGACCGCAGGTGCCAGGGCGAACACGTGGCAGGCGTAAATGGCACGGGTCAGGGCCACGTAGAGCATGCGGAAGCGTTCTTCGAACTCCTGCAGGACGACCTGGTCCTTCGCGGCGCCCTCCACCAGCAGTTTGTGCCGTCCATCGGGTGCGGACAGAAGATGCGCGGATTTGGAAGCGTTTCCGAAGCGCTTGTGCTTCCACATCAAAGGCAAAAACACCACGCCAAATTCCAGGCCCTTGCTGGCGTGCAGGGTCATCAGCCGGACCCGTTCGGCATCGGATTCCAGACGCAGGGCGCGGGCATCGCCGGCCTCGGTGGCATCCGCACCGGCTTCACATTGATCGGCAAACCAGGCCATCAGGCGCTCGCCCGCACCGGCATTTTCCCAGGCTTCCTGCAACAATTCGCCCAGATGACGCAGGTCGGTGAGCATGCGCTCGCCGTCCACGGTATCGAGCAGACGGGTGGCGTGCTGGATCAGGATCTGGTTGACCACGGCCAGCGGACCGCCGGCGATCAGGGTTTCGTGCAGGCGATGAAACTGGCTGGCCTGGGCATCCCAGGCCACGGCATCGTGAGCCAGTGCCTGCACCATGGCCAGACTGCCGCCCCACAGGTGGGTGATCAGCGCGGCCCGCAGGGTCTGCGGATCATCGGGGTGCAATACGGCGTGCAGCACCAGGCGCAGCTCGCGCGCAGTGTTGCTCTGGAACACGCTGCTGCGGGAAATCACCACGCAAGGCACGCCACGCAGCTTGAGCAGGCTGGCGAGCTTGGCAATCTGGGCGTGACCGGGCAGCAGCACGGCGATATCACCGGGTCGCAAAGCACGTTTGCCAATGCGATAGCCATCAGCCGACAGCGCCCGCACGATTTGTCCGGCGCAAGCACGCAGGGCCCGGGTTTCCGCCACCGTGACCTCGATTTCCTCTTCCGCCAATTCGTAGATCACCAAGGGCCGAGCTACCGGGTCGCCGCTGCAGGCATCACGCAACAGTTCTTCATCACGTCGACCGCTGGCGTTTACGGCCTGATAGTGGATGGGCGTGGTCGAGCCGTGCGGGCCAAGCTGGGTGCCAGTGGCGGCATAAAAGGCGTTGACCGCGTCCACATAGGCGCGACTGGAGCGGTGGTTGGTATCGAGCGCGAGCCGGTCATCGTCCGGCACGGCAGCGCGGGCACGCTCGTAGGCTTCGACATCGCCGCCCCGAAAGCGATAGATCGCCTGCTTGGGATCGCCGATCATCACCAGCCGGCCACGCGGCGCACCTGTGGCATCGCGGTAGATCGCATCAAGGATGCCGAACTGTACCGGGTCGGTATCCTGAAACTCGTCCACCAGCGCCACCGGCCAGACCTCATGCAAGGCATCGGCGAGAACACGCCGACCTTCGCGTGGCTCCAGGGCATCGCGCACGGCGTACAAGAGCTGGTCGAAGGTGGACTGGTTGGCCGCTTCCAGACGAGCCTGCATGGCGCTTTGGCACCAGTGCTGGGCGGCGGCGAGGAAGCTGCGCAGGGCGCGTTTGCCAACCCTGTCCAGTTCCAAAGGTTGCAGGATCTTGGCGATTTGCGCCGAGGACTCCACAAGTTGAAGTACGACCGGATGGTTCAATCCGGCCTTGTTCACGTCCTTCATCCCCGTGGCGTTGCCCAGCGCCACGGAATGTTCCGAAACCGCCTCGGCCACGTCCTCGACAGACATCGTCAGCGCCTGTGCCAAGTCCGTCCACGCTTTCATCAAACCACTGCCCTTGCGCAACAGACCGCCTTGGTCAAGAACCGAGCGCAGCGACTCCTTCCACGTGTCCAGATCGCCCACTTTGGTCTTGATCGCTGCAATCAAAGCCTCCGGTGAAGCAGCATCCACCACCACATTCGGCTGCAGCAGCACGGGCATGTATTTCTTCAAAATGTAGCGGGTGACTTCGGCCTTGCGCGCAAGCTGCACCAGCTCGTCATCCGCATCGCCTTGCATGACCACCCGCCATAGATCATCGGCCAGCGTGGTTTCCAGGGTCTTGCCGTCGATCATTTCGCGGCCACGAAACAGAGCGCCAGCGGCAAAGGGGTGATCGGCCAGGATGCGTACGCACAGGGAATGCAGGGTGGAAATCGGGGCGGCGTCGAATTCGGCCAGTGCGGCCTGCAGGTGCTGGGCATCGACCTTGCGCTGCTCGGGCACGTCACGCCAACGCTGATGCAGCCAGAGACGATCGGGCGTATCTGCAGCTTGTGTGAGAGGCGTTGCCGTCGGTGCCAGTGGTTGCGCTTCGGCCAGAGCCCAGAGCAGGCGGGCACGCAGGCGTTCGCCCAGTTCGGCGGCAGCGGCATTGGTGAAGGTACTGACGATGATGCGCCGTGGCGACAGGCCGCGTTCCAGCAAAAGGCGCAGATAGAGCACGCCGATGGTCCAGGTCTTGCCGGTACCGGCGCTGGCCTCGATCAGACTGCGACCGTTTTCGGACAGG
>CAYRJS010000231.1:0-4614 GCA_964424535.1 uncultured Aquimonas sp. | reverse complement strand
CCTTCAACGGCCCCGGAAACGGGGCCGTTTTTTTGCGTGATTGTTCTCGGTCTGCAAGGTGAGGCACTAGGCGCAAACAGGGTCCAGCAGGTACTATTGCAGGCGGAAGTCTGAACAGCCGAAGACTGCCCGAACCGCAAAGCCTTCTGTGTGGTTCATCCCGCGTCGTTTCCTGGCACGCAGCCTTGCTGCGAGTCCGCGAATCGTCCGAAAACGGCCTTCACGCAACCCATGGAATGAATCAACCCATTTCAATGAGCAGCAACCACGCCTTTGATGTACTCCAGCGTGCCGTGTTTCCCAGCACGGACCGCAGTGTCGTTGCCGACGATGGCAATGACCAGGTGTTCTGTTCAACCTGTGCTTTCTCCCAGGTCTGCCTGTCTGAAGGCATGGGCAAAGGGGATCTGCGCGACCTGCATATGCTGGTGGAGCATATCGGGCCGCTGCAGCCAGGCGACTACGTGTTCCGCGAGGGCGCCCTGTTCAATTCCATCGCCGCAGTCCGGGCTGGCACGGTCAAGACTTCACTGGTCGATCACCACGGTCGTGAGCAGGTCCTGGGCTTTCATCTGCCGGGTGAATTGATCGGGCTCAATGCCATCGACGGGGATCGCTATCCCTGTGATGCCATCGCCCTGGATACGGTGATGCTGTGCCGTTTTTCCTTCCCGAAAATCGCCATGCTGGCCTCACGCATGCCCAGGTTGCAGCAGCAGTTGTTCCGGCTGATGAGTCGGGATATCGGCAATGCCGCACGCTTTGCCGGGGATTATTCTGCTGATGAACGGGTCGCTGCCTTTCTGGTCGGGCTATCCCGGCGTCTGGTTGCCCGCGGGTTTTCCGCCGTGCGTTTTCGTCTGACCATGTCGCGCACGGAAATCGCCAATTACCTGCGCCAGGCCCCGGAAACCATCAGCCGCGTGTTGCGCCGTTTCGAGCAGGATGGCCTGTTGCGGGTAAAACGGCGGGAGGTCGAAATCCTCGACCTGCCCCGCCTGGAACAATTGGCAGCCTCGATCCTGCGCGACTGATCCGCTCAATACGTGTATTGCAGTTGCAGCCAGAATTTGTCGGTATCCACCGTGCGGGTCACCTCGTCAGAGCGGTAGCGGGCAAACTTGACCAGGGCGCTCAAACCCTTGACGCCGGGGATGGCGTGGGCATAGGACACATCCAGCTCCTTGCCGAAATCGACACTGCCCCGCTCCGACTGATACTCGTGATACCAGCCAGCTAGCGTACCGCCCGCCAGAGGCGTGCTGACCATCAGATAACGATCTTCCACGCCATCGGCAGGCGTGGTCAGGAACATGTCGGCCCACCCCTGGAACAGGTGCTTGGTTGCCAACGGAGTCTGAAAGGCCCGATTGCCCGGGCCATCATCGCCGCCAAGAGCCTCGTAGCCCAGTTTCACCACGGACTTGTTTTCGAAGTTGTAGCCGACTTCGGCCAGAACATAACGGCTATCCAGTTTCCAGGGGTTGCCGGCGGCATCTTTCTGGCGAGCGTATTCAAAGGCATAGGCCAAACCCTCGGTGGCACCGCTGACCCGGACTCCGGTGGTGGCACTGGACAGCGTGCCCAATGGCGCGGTCGGCGCGACAGCGGCATTTTCCAGATCCAGGCGATAGTGATAGGCCGACAAGGCCACCTGTGGAGAAATCGAATAGTTGAGGTTGAACAGGTGGCTGTCACCCTTCAGCCGGGCCTGGTTGGTGGCATTGGCCCAGGGCTCGTTGTCCGGCCCGAACACGCTGTGGATGCGATCCAGCCAGGCATAGGTGAACTTCATGCCCGTCATGGGCTTGAACTCCACCAGGGCAGCATCGTAGGTCTGTTCGTTCTGACGCCAGGCCACACCGCCGACGAAACGCTGGTTGTCAAGATTGATGCGCTGGCGCCCGACCACGGCAGATCCCTGGTCGGCGTCATAACGCAGCAGCAACTGGTTGATGGCAACCCCGTCCGGATCGGCCACCACGGACCGATCCACATGGCCATTGCGTGTGCTGTTGTAGTGGTTGCCGCCCAGATCACTGACCAGATCGACCTCACCCAGAGCTGAAAAGCCGTTCCAGGCACCGGTGCGATAGCCAATACGGGTACGCAGGGTGTGGGCGCTGGCATCGCGCAGGGCGTTGTCCTGTTCAACTTGTTCAAAACGATAGCGCAGGTCAAAAATGGGCTTGCCATCGAGAAAGCTCCCGCCATTGCCGGCGGCCAACGCGGATTGCGCCATTACGGCCAGGATCGAGAGTGTCAGCAGGTGTTTCACGGCAATTTCCTCAGGTCAGATCAGATGGGCGCACGATAAACACAAGCCCAAGGCAGAAACCTGATCGGGATCAAATTGCCGGCCACATGCTGCTAGCATCGTTCAGCTATGAATATCCAGATGGATCTGCGCAACCTCCAGGCCCCCGAGCCCACGCATCGGATCCTCGATGCGCTGGACCTGCTGCAACCGGGACAACAACTGGAAGCGCTGGTATCTCTCAAGCCGGTGTCGCTGCTGCCGATGCTGGACAATCTGGGCTATGGCTGGCAATTGCAGGATCTGCCGTCCGGCCCGATCCACCTCACCATCTGGCGTCGTGACACTGGCAAGGCTCCGACGACGAACGGCCGATGAACGCGCCCTGGCCGTTCTTCACCATCGGTCATTCCACCCATAGTGTCGAACACCTGGCCGAACTGCTCACCCAGGCCCAGGTCACTCATTTGATCGATGTGCGCAGCATCCGGCGCTCGCGCACGAATCCACAATTCAATCAGGATGTGCTGCCCGCCGCCCTGGCCGGTTTCGGGATCGCCTGCAGCACCCTGCCCGGTTTGGGCGGCCGTCGTTCTCGCCAGCACGCTGTCGATCCCGCCACCAACGGATTCTGGGACAACGCCAGTTTCCACAACTACGCCGATTACGCCCTGCAACCCGAGTTTCACACAGCACTGGACGAATTGCGCCAACTGGGTCACGAGCACTGCTGCGCCATCATGTGCGCGGAAGCGGTCTGGTGGCGCTGCCATCGCCGCATCATCGCCGATTATCTGCTGGCTGCCGGCGAAAGCGTTTACCACATCCTGCCGGGCAAGATTGAAGCCGCACGACTGACCCAAGGCGCCCATATCGAGCCGGACGGACACGTCACCTACCCCGCCCCACAATCAGAATGACCGTCGAAAACTTCCGGGTTGGACGCTCGATCGCGGTGTATGACAGACTTCAACCTGTCTGGATGGGGGCTGATGATGCGAATCCACACCTTGGTGTTTCTGTTGCTCGGATGCTTGCTGGCAACAGAGCCGGCACAAGCGCTTGAACTGGCGGTACGCGATGCCATCACCGGGACCCCGGTCAAGGCCACGTTGAGCTTTGAGGCCGGCACCACGCAGCGCCGCGTGCAACTGGATGGGCAATTGCGTCGTCTCGATGAAATCACGCTGCGAACCGATGCCTGGGTGTATGCCGAGGGTTACCAGAGCCTGTCCATCACCCTTGCACCTGATGACCTGGACACGACCGTGTTGCTGGATCCCGTGCAGCAGCCACCTGCATTCCAGCGTCTGGCCGAGCGCATCCAGCATGATCCATCGGCTCGTTGGTTGCAGGGTTGGGTTCGTCGCAGTCAGGATGCCCAGCCGCTGGCCGGGGCCGTGATTGCCTACGAAGGGCGCACGACACGCAGCAATGCCGAGGGTTATTTCGAGCTGGAACTGGAGCCCGCCTCAAATGGCGCGGTGAAACGATCCAGCCTGCATGTGCAAGCCGATGGTACAGGCGAGCAGTATCGCGACGGCATGCTGGTTTCTGCCGGTATCCAGCATTTGCTGCTGGTACTGGGACCCGGCATTCCCGCGCGCGCAACGGAAACCATCGGTGCCATGGATCGAGGTGATCGTGCCCTGGTAACGGCGGCCGATGAACCCCTGGACCTGCCTCTCCTGCCCCGACCACAAACTCCGGCCGGCCCATTGCTGGCACCTGCCCTGGCACCACCGGCCAGCATCCGCGTGGGCTTTGCCGATGCGGCTTGCACCCAGACCTGCTGCACCAGCCAGTGCACACATACCTGCACCTACTCGCTGGAAACCTACGTGCAGCGCGGTCTCAACGATGAATGGATCGCCAGTTGGAACACGCAAAGCCTGCGCGCCGGCTCGATCGCCTACCGCAGCTACGGTGCCTGGCGCGTGGCCAACCCGATCCGTACCAACTTCGACATCTGCTCAAATGCCTGCTGTCAGGTCAACGACCCGGATACCTCATCCAGCACCACCGCAGCCGTGGCCCGTACCCCGGGAATCATGCTGACGCGCAACGAGACCCAGGCCTTCAGTGCCGAGTATTCGGCCCAGAACAACAGCTGGGATGATCCCAACGACGGTTTGAGCTGTTCCAACAGTGATTTGAGTTGCGGCAATGGCTATGTGGGTTCACCGGCCACCAACTGGCCGTGCCTGGCCGATCCTGTGGCCACGGGCAAGGGCTGTTTCGGCCATGGTCGCGGCATGTCCCAATGGGGCACCAAGTACTGGGGCGACAGTCCGGAACTCAAATCCTGGACCTGGATGGTCGATCATTACTTCAATGCCAACGGCGCCGGTAGTGGT
>CAYRJS010000230.1:0-4620 GCA_964424535.1 uncultured Aquimonas sp. | reverse complement strand
GTTTCCAGCTCTGGGTCAACCTGCCCGCCAAGGACAAGATGACGGCACCGCGCTATCAGGACATCGCCCCGGAGCGGATCCCGGTGCTGGAACCCGCCCAAGGCGTGAAGATCAAGCTGGTGGCCGGGGAACTGGAAGGTGTCAAAGGTCCGGTCAGCGCCGTGGCCACGGCTCCGGTCTTTATGGATATCGCCCTGGAACCAGGTCGGCACTGGCACACCGCCTTGCCGGAAGGACACAGTGCCTTTGTCTATGTCTTTGAAGGTCAGGCTGCCATCGGCAAGCCGGCAAAGGTGTTGCACCAGGGCGAACTGGCGGTACTGAGCGAAGGTGACGGTATTGATCTGGTCGCTCACGCCGACTCGAACACACGCCTGCTGCTGGTGGCCGGCAAACCCTTGCGCGAGCCGGTCGCCCATTACGGCCCGTTTGTGATGAACACCGAGGCCGAGCTGCGCCAGGCGCTATTCGACTACCAGAACGGGCGCTTCTGAACCAACTGATTGCGCCGCGTTTGTCTAACCGGCAAACGCGGCGATGCACAGATCCAGCAGCGGGTTCCAGAACACGCCAAACACCAGCATGGCCAGGGCGTTGAGGGAGAACACCCAACGCAACTGGGTATCGGTCTGGGGTTCGATGCGCAGCTCTTCGTCCGGTGGATCGAAGAACATGACCTTGACCACGCGCAGGTAGTAGAAGGCACCGATCACGGCGCAGACCACGGCCACGATCGCCAGCCACAGCAGGTTGGCATCGATCGCAGCCCGGATCACCGAGAGCTTGGCCCAGAAGCCGAACAGCGGCGGGATGCCTGCCAGCGAGAACATCAGCAGCAGGATCATCAGCGCATACCAGGGATGGGTACGGAACAGGCCTCGGTAATCGGAGATGTTTTCGGCCTCGAAACCTTCACGCGACAGCAGGATCACGGCGGCAAAGGAGCCGGCCACCATCAAGGTGTAGCAGATGGCGTACAAGGCCGCCGCAGCGTAGCCATCCGGGGTGCCGTTGGCCAGGCCCAGAAACAGGAAGCCGATATGCGACACCGCCGAATAGGCCAGCATGCGCTTGAAGTTGGTCTGCATGATGGCGACGAGGTTGCCCAGCACCAGCGACAGCGCGCCGATCCAGGCCAGGGCCAGTTGCCAATCCACGCCGAGGCTGCCGCCGGCGTTGTCGAACAGACGCCAGGCCAGACCAACTGCTGCCACCTTGGGCGCAGCCGAGTCGAACAGCACGATCGCCGTGGGCGCGCCCTCATATACATCCGGCACCCACATATGGAAGGGCGCGGCACCGAACTTGAAGGCCACCCCGACCACGACGAACATCATGCCGAACAGCATCAACACCCGCTGGTCACCCTGCACGGTGCGGCCGGTTTCGTAGATCTGGGCCAGATCGAGGCTGCCGGAAACGCCATACAGCATGCTCATGCCGTACAGCAGCATGCCCGAGGCCAATGCCCCCAAAACGAAATACTTGATGGCCGCTTCGCTGGCGCGCGGGTTGTTGCGATCAAACGCCACCAGGGCATAGGACGACAGGGCCAGCAGTTCCAGACCCAGATACACCAGGATCAGGTTGCCGGCCGAAACCAGCAGCATCATGCCCAGCACGGCAAACAGACACAGCAGATAGAACTCGCCCTTGAGCAGGCCGCGATCCTTCAGATACGGCTTGGCATAGACGAAGGTGATGGCGGTCAGCAGGTAGATCACCAGCTTGAGCAGGTCACCGGCACCATCGCGCTGGAAGGCCCCGGAAAAAGCATGCGTGGGCAGGGCCACGCCGGGTACCCCACGCAGGGTCAGGATGGCCGTGGCCGCCAGGATGGCGATCGCCAGGAAATGGATCAGGCCCCGGCGCTCGCGGCTCACGAACAGATCGGTCATCAGCAGGGCGCAGGTGGCGCACAGCAGGAAGATTTCCGGAATCAATGGCAGGAAGTCGGCGGATGTGATCATTGTCGAAGCCCTAGAGCCTGTTTGCGGTCCTGCTGGCCACACCGGGCCTGGTGTTGGGCAAGACAGGAAAATGTAAGAGCGCGTAGCACGTTACGCGACCGATGGGAGCGGAAAATCGGATCAACCACTGACCTGATCCGCGAACGCTGCCCGGATGTTTCACAAGCACTCATAGCTTGACGACCAGGATCTGGTTGACCAGTTGCGCCACCGAACCTTGCATCAGGTCGGTCAGCGGCTTGGGATAGATACCGATGGCCAGCACGGCCACGGCAAAGGCACCCAGCATCCAGATTTCGTTGCCGGAAATGTCCTGCATGGTGGCGACATTGTCGTTGCCGACCGGCCCGTACAGGATGCGCTTGATCAGCCAGAGCGAGAAGCCGGCGGCGATGATCAGGCTCAGGGCAGCGGTAATGGCCACCCAGACGTTGTCCTGCAGAACCGACAGGATGACCATGAATTCACCAACGAAGCCTGAGGTACCCGGCAAACCACAGTTGGCCATGGCGAACAGCACGAAGAAGAAGCCGAACCAGGGCATCTTGTTCATGACCCCGCCGTAATCGGCAATGGCGCGGGTATGCAGGCGGTCGTAGAGGACGCCTACGCAGGAGAACATGGCCCCGGAAATGAAGCCGTGGCTGACCATCTGCACCACCGCGCCCTGGATGCCCAGTTGCGCACCGGCATCATTGCCCGATTCGCGCATCATCACCACGGCCACGAAGGTGCCCAGGGTCACCAGACCCATATGCGCAATCGAGGAATAGGCCACCAGTTTCTTCATGTCGGTCTGCACCACTGCCACCATGCCGATGCCGACGATGGCAATCAGGGAGAAAGCGATCATCACCCAGGCGTACTCGAAGCTGGCATCGGGCACGATCGGCAGGGAAAAACGCAGGAACCCGTAACAACCCACCTTCAGCATGATCGCCGCCAGGATCACCGAGCCCCCGGTGGGCGCTTCCACGTGGGCATCGGGCAACCAGGTATGCACCGGGAACATCGGCACCTTGATGGCAAAGGCCATAAAGAAGGCAAAGAAGATCCAGGCCTGTTCGGTTGCCGTCAGCGGCAGGGCATACAGGTCGGCCAACTGGAAACTGCCGCCCTTGAGGTACAGGTAGATCAGGGAGATCAGCAAGAACACCGAACCCAGGAAGGTATAGAGGAAGAACTTCATGGTGGCGTAGACCCGGCGCGGTCCACCCCAGACGCCGATGATGATGAACATCGGAATCAGCATGCCCTCAAAGAACAGGTAGAACAGGATCGAGTCCATGGCGCAGAACACGCCGATCAGCAGACCTTCCAGGATCAGGAAGGCCGCGTGGTACTGGGCCACGTGCCCCGGCACCGAGCGCCAGGCACCGACAAAGACCAGGGCCGAAACCGCCGTGGTCAGCAGCACCAGGGCTGCGGCAATGCCGTCCACGCCCAGGTGGTAGCGGATCGAGTAGGCCCGGATCCAGTCGCTGTCCTGGACGAACTGCATCGCGGCCACGGCCCGATCAAAGTCGGTGTACAGCTGCAGGCTCAGCAGGAAGGTCACCACCGTGATCGCCAGTGCAAACCAGCGCGCGGTCTCGGGACGTTTGGAGAACAGCAGTGTCGCCGCGCCGCCGAAGATCGGCAGCCAGATCAACACGCTCAGTAGGGAGGCTTGGGGCAGCATCTTGCGTCAGTCCTTTTTCTTATCGCAACGCCAGGATCAGGCCGCCCAGCAGGGCGCTCAGACCGACGATCATCACGAAGGCGTAGTGGTACAGGCGACCGGTCTGCGCCACGCGCACGATGCCGGCAACCCGGTCCACCAACGCAACCGAACCATTCACGAAAAAGCCATCGATCAGGCCGGCATCGATGCGCTTCCACAAAAGGTTCCCGAGTTTGACGCTGCCACCGGCAAAGCCCTGGATCCAGAGCACGTCAAAGCCCAGCTTGTTGACCAGAGCCCGGTAGACCAGGTTGAAGCGCTGGCTGAGGCGGTCGGCGATGGCCGGATTGAACAGATAGATCCAGGTGGTCAGGACAAAGCCGGCCACGGTCAGCCAGAACACCGGCGAGGCCACGAAGTGCAGCCCGTAGCCGATGGCGGCAGATACCCAACTGTCACCATGCCAGACCTTGGCCGCGACCCCGGCCAGGTTCTCGTGCCCGACAGCCACGACGATGGGGCCATCGAAGAAACCGCCAAACAGCATCGGCCCGACTGTGATGAAGCCCACCACGACCGAGAAAATCGCCAGAATGATCAAGGGCACCGTCACCACCAGCGGGGTTTCATGCGGCTCGTGCACATGCGCGGCCTCGTGCGTGTGCACCTCGTGGGCGGAACCGGCCTCATGCACCTCGCGGAAGCGTTCCTTGCCGTGGAAGGTCATGTACATCAGGCGGAAGCTGTAGACGCTGGTGACGAACACGCCCAGCAACACGGCCCAGTAAGCGTACTGGTGCACCCAACCGCCCTGCCCGGCCGCGACCTGGGCCGCGAGGATGATCGAATCCTTGGAGAAGTAGCCGGAAAAGAACGGCGTGCCCACCAAAGCCAGGGTACCGGCCCACATGGACATCCAGGAGATCGGCAAGTACTTGCGCAGGCCGCCCAACATCAGCATGTCCTGCTCGTCGAGCATGGCGATGA
>CAYRJS010000229.1:0-4623 GCA_964424535.1 uncultured Aquimonas sp. | reverse complement strand
GCGACCTGCAGCTCATCGGCGCCCTGGATCGGCGCTTTTATGCCATCAAGGCCAATCCGCATCCGGCCATCCTGCAAGCCTTGGAAGCGGAAGGTTTCGGTTTCGAATGTGTTTCGGTGGGTGAGCTGGAACGGGTGTTTGCGGTATTGCCCGGTCTGGACCCGACCCGGGTGCTGTTCACCCCGAGCTTTGCCAGCCGTGACGACTACGCCGCCGCACTGGCACATGATGTCTGGATCACCCTCGACAGCCTGTATCCACTCCAGCACTGGCCGGAACTGTTTGCCCGCCGGGATCTGTGGCTGCGCGTGGATCCCGGTTACGGGCGGGGTCACCATGAAAAGGTGCGTACCGGCGGCAGTGACGCCAAGTTCGGCCTGGCCATGGAGGACGTCGAGGCCTTCGTGACCGCGGCCACGACCATCGGCGCCCGTATCTTCGGCCTGCATGCGCATCTGGGCAGCGGCATCACCGAGGCTGGGCACTGGTATGAGGTCTTCGGGCATCTGGCCGCGCTGGCCGAGGGCATCGGCACCGTCGAAGCCCTCAATCTGGGCGGTGGCCTGGGCGTGGATCGCAAGCCGGAGGCCAATCCGTTTGAAATCGAAGCCCTGTCCCGGGCCTTGTCGGAAGCCAAGGCCCTGTGTCCGCATCTGTCCTTCTGGATGGAGCCGGGACGTTATCTGGTGGCCGAGGCCGGGGTACTGTTGCTGCGCACCCGCCAGGTGGTGAACAAGTCCGGGGTGGCGAGGATCGGGGTCGATGGCGGCATGAATGTGCTGCTGCGCCCGGCGCTGTACAACGCCCGTCATGAAATCGTGAATCTGAGTCGCCTTGAGGAACCGGCCGATCAGGTCTTTGATATCGTCGGGCCGATCTGTGAAACCGGCGATGTGCTGGGTCGACGTCGGCATCTGCCGGCCACGTACGAGGGCGATGTGCTACTGGTGGCCACGGCTGGCGCCTATGGCGCGGTCATGGCCTCGTCCTACAATCTGCGATCCTTGCCGCTGGAGGGCGTACTGGATGACTGAGGGTCGAAAACCGATGCCGGTGGCTGGCGCCGACTGGCACTTCCAGCGCGATGCGATCCGGCGCTTCCGCTTCGTGCGGACCACATTGGACGAGGCGAGCGGCCAGGTCGAACTGGTCTACGCTTTTGATGATGGCCCGGAACTGATCGAGCGCCTGCGTATTCCCGGTGCGCCGTTTGCGCTGGATGGGCCGCGCCGGGCTGCCGTGACGCAAGCCCTGCGCCTGCTGCATCTGCTCGCCGGGGTCAGTTACTACAAGGCGGCGGTACCCCCGGAACTGGTCATCGAGGGCGAATTGCCCGATCCGGCGCTGGCCGCATTGGCCACCGTGGTCTACGAAAACGGCCTGGGCGAATTTGCCTATCGCAATGGTCTGTCGCTGCGGGGCAAGATCCAGTTTCCTCAAGGTTCGACGAGTGCGCCGGCTCCGGCCCTGGGCCTGCGTCATCACGCCATCACGGCCATCGGCGGGGGCAAGGATTCCCTGGTCTCGATCGAGGCCCTGCGCGCGCTGGGCGTATCCCAGTCGGTGGCCTTTGTTGGCGTGGCGCCTTTGCTGCGCATCTGTGCCGAAGCTACCGGTCTGGCCAACCTGCAGATTGAACGCCAACTGGCCCCGGAACTGTTCCAGTTCAACACCCAAGGTGCCTGGAACGGGCATATCCCGGTCACGGCGATCAATTCCGCCATCTTGCTGTTGCTGGCCTTGCTGCATGACGCCGACCAGGTGGTGTTTTCCAATGAACGCTCGGCCAGCTATGGCAGCCAGATTCCGGGCACGGGCGAGGTCAATCATCAGTGGTCGAAGGGCTGGGCTTTTGAACAGGCCCTGGCGACCTGGGTGCGCGGGCATGTGGCGGCGGATTTGCACTACTACTCGCTGCTGCGGCCCTTGTCGGAATTGGCCGTGGCCCGGCAGTTTGTCCGCAACGACCGTTATGACACCGTGTTTTCCAGTTGCAACCGCAATTTTCATCTTTTGGGGGATCGCCCGAGCCAGCGCTGGTGCGGCACCTGTCCCAAATGCCAGTTCGTGTTCCTGGCCCTGGCACCGTTCATGCCCAAACCGCGTCTGACCGCGATTTTTGGGCGCAACCTGCTTGATGAGCCGGATCTGGCTGGCGGCTACGATGCCCTGATCGAATACGGCGCGCACAAGCCGTTTGAGTGCGTGGGCGAAGGTCGCGAAGCCCGGGCCGCGTTTTTTGAACTGGTCAAGCGCCCGGTTTGGCGCGAAGATGCACTGGTACGGCGATTTGCCCGCGAGATTGCGCCGCAGATCCAGCCAGTACCCCTGCAGCCTCTGCTGCAACCGCACGACGAACACGGAATCCCCGAATCCCTGTGGGCAAGACTCAGTGAAACTTTCCGATCTTGAAGGCAAGCGTGTCGCCCTGTGGGGCTATGGCCTGGAAGGCCGGGCCACGCTGGCGGCCCTGCGCTGGCGCTTGCCGCGTTCGCCCCTGGCCTTGTTGTGCTCCAAGGCCGACATGGCTGAGGCCGTGGAACTGGGCGACCCGGCCCTGTATGTGTTTGCCGAAGAGGTGACGGCAGATCTGCTGGCCCGTTTCGATGTGGTGATCAAATCTCCCGGCATCAGTCCCTACCACGGAGCTGCCGCACAGGCGCTGGCACGTGGGGTGCAATTCACCTCCGGCACGGCCCTGTGGTTTGCCGAAAACCCGGATGCCCGCACCATTTGCGTCACCGGTACTAAAGGCAAAAGCACCACCACGGCTCTGATTGCCCATCTGCTGCGTGCTGGTGGCACCTGCACGGCCCTGGCCGGCAATATCGGTCTGCCGTTGCTGGAACTGCTGGAAGCCGAGCGCGAGCCGGAGGTGTACGCCCTGGAGTTGTCCAGCTATCAGACCCGCGATGCCGTGACTCCGGAAGTGGCGGTGGTGCTGAACCTGTTTCCCGAACATCTGGATTGGCACGGCAGCGAAGAACGCTATATCACCGACAAGATGGCCCTGGCGACTTCGGCCCTGCCCAAAAACCTGGTCCTGAATGCCGCCGATGCCCGCCTGGCTACGTTTGGCCGGGGCATGGCCCGCCAGGGTGCGGCCTCGGAGCATTACCTGGAACCGGAAGCTGGCGGTACCCGACCGGCGCGCCTGTGGTGGTTCAATGCCCGCCAGGGCTGGCACCTGCGTGGCAATCTGCTGTACCGGGGCAACGAAGAGATCATGGATACCGGTGGCTTGCCGCTGCCGGGCACGCACAATCGCGCCAACCTGTGCGCGGCCCTGACTGCCATCGAGGCTCTGGGTGTGGATGCAAGCGCCTTGGCGCAGCACGCCACCAGCTTCCGGCCCTTGCCGCATCGCTTGCAGGTTCTGGGTCACCACGATGGCCGCGAATACGTCAATGATTCCATCAGCACCACCCCCCATTCGGCTCTGGCGGCCCTGGATTGCTACGCCAATCGGCGGGTGGCGATTCTTGTCGGTGGTTATGAGCGTGGGCTGGACTGGTCGGTGTTCTTCGAACGCATGGCGCGGGAGCCACCTTTGGCGGTGATCACCATGGGCCAGAATGGGCCCAAGATCGCCGAGGGTCTGGAATATGCCGCCCGCGGCGGACGCTTCACCCTGGTCCAGGCCCCGGATTTGCCTGAAGCGGTGCATACGGCTGAACGTATCCTGGGCTTTGATGGCGTGGTGCTGCTCTCGCCCGGGGCCCCGAGTTTTCCCCGCTATCGCAACTACATCGAACGCGGTCGTCATTTTGCCCAGGTTTCCGGATTCGACCCGGAGGCCATCAGCGCCATTCCCGGTCTGGGCGTGCGCTGACCCATCTTGCTACGCTGAACCGTTGGATCACCAGGAGTCCGCCATGTCCATATCCTCGTTTCGCGCTCTGGCTCTGGTGGCTTTATCCGGACTCGCCGGCTTGTTGACCCTGGTGCCAAGCACGCTTGTGCGGGCCGAGGAAGGTGTGGCTCCGGTCCTGGTCATCCATGGCGGCGCAGGGGTCACGCGCGATGCTCTGGATGAAGACCAGATCCAGCGGATCCGCTCCACCCTGACCCAGGCTCTGCAGGCCGGTCACGAACGTCTGGCCAACGGGGACCAGGCTCTGGATGCAGTCGTGGCCAGCATCAAGGTGCTGGAAGATTCACCCCTGTTCAATGCCGGCCGGGGCGCGGTATTTACCCACGAGGGCCACAACGAACTGGATGTTTCGATCATGGATGGGGCTACCGGTCGAGCCGGCGCTGCCGCGGGCCTGCGTACGACACGCAATCCCATCGCGTTGGCCCGGGCCATCCTGGAAAACTCCCGGCATGTGATGCTGACCGGGGCTGGAGCCGAGCAATTTGCCCAGGCCCAGGGTATCGAACAGGTCGATCCCGACTATTTTCGCACTGAACCACGCTGGCAATCCTTGCAGCGGGCGCTGCACGACGAAGCCGAAGCCCAGAGCCGCAACGAGCCCTTGCCGGAACCACCCGGGATCGCCTATTTCGGCACCGTGGGGGCCTTGGCCCTGGATGCGCGCGGGCACCTGGCGGCCGGCACCTCGACCGGGGGCATGACCAACAAGCGCTTTGGCCGGGTGGGGGATTCGCCCATCATCGGCG
>CAYRJS010000228.1:0-4632 GCA_964424535.1 uncultured Aquimonas sp. | reverse complement strand
CGCAGGTTTTCCTGCTCCAGTTCCAGCAGGGCTTCCGGATTGCGCTTTTCGATACCGGATACAAACAGCGACAGAAAGCCGCGAAAGACATTCATCAAACGGGTAAACATGCCGCCTCCACGATCAGATCAACGAGAATCCAGCGCAGGATAACGCCTTGAGATGCCTAACAGGACGTTGCCCGGCCGTATTGGTGACAGGTCGCGCGCTGCAAACCTGCCGTTGCCAGTAAATGCCAGCCGCTGGCCGGGTGCAAGCCCATCAGGCCAGGCGATCCAGCACCTCGGCCAGTTCGGGTGCCAATGGCGCATTGAGCAGATAAGGAATATTGCCGCCATCCAGGGAAAACTCCATCGCTGCGGCGTGCAGGAACAGGCGGCGCAGCCCGGCCTTGTCGCGCAGGCGCCGGTTGACTTCGGGCTCGCCGTATTTGTCGTCCCCAGCCACCGGATGGCCCAGGTGCTGGGCGTGGGCGCGGATCTGGTGGGTACGCCCGGTTTCGATCTGGACCTCACAATAGGAGTGTCCACTTCGCCGCTCCAGCACCCGGAAATGACTGACCGAAGGCTTGCCATCGGCGCGTACCTGGACATGACGTTCCCCGCCCTGGCGCAAACCCACGTGCAACGGCGCATCGACCGTGAGGGTGCCATCAGGCAGGCGCCCGGCCAACAGCGCCAGGTAGCTTTTTTTCAACCCGGCGGCATGTTCTTCGCGCAACAGGGCCTGCAGTTCAACCAGGGCCGAACGCTTTTTCGCCAGCACCAGCAGGCCGGAGGTGTCCCGATCGAGCCGGTGCACCAATTCCAGATTCTGTTGCGGACGCAAGGCCCGCAGGGTCTCGATGGCCCCGAAGCTGACCCCGCTGCCGCCATGACTGGCCACGCCCGATGGCTTGTTGAGCGCCAGAAGACGGCTGTCTTCAAAAATGATCGCCGCCTCCAGGCTCGCCATCAGACCTGCCGGCGGGACGCCCTTGCTGCTGCTATCCGACTGCTGCATGGGCGGAATACGAACCTGGTCACCGGCTTCCAGACGAACATCCGGCTTGGCTCGGCGGCCATTGATACGCACCTGCCCGGTCCGCAGCAGGCGATAGACCAGCGAACGCGGTGCGCCCTTGAGCTGGCCCAACAGGAAGTTGTCGATGCGCTGGCCGGCCCGATCCGGATCGACCTGCACCATCCGCACCCCGGTATGCGGGACATTCACCGGCCGGTTTGCTGCATTCGTCATGGCATTGCTACACTATCGGAGCGAGATGGTGTCCAGATCAGCCACATTGCCAGGAAATTGGCAACCATGATGGTCCGGACACGGGGGCTCAAGGCAGCACGCCACCTGAGAACACCAGTGTAGCGGCACCGCGATCCCGACGCAGAAACAAGTTTTTATCCGGAAAGCACGAGCTTTCCGGCAATGGTCGTGCAGACATGCAAATGTCTTGGCGGCTCCCAGTGGTTATGCATCGCGCTCCCGCAGGCAACGCCTGACGGTTTGAAGCGCTGGCGATTCTGCACGGCACAGGCCCGCGCCCGGCGCGTCCAGTGCCCCCGATGGCTGGGCGCAGAGCCCCGGCGTTCCTTGCGGCAGGGCGCGTAAGGAATGACAACACAATGAAAAGAATGCTGATCAACGCAACTCAGCCAGAAGAGTTGCGTGTCGCCATCGTCGATGGCCAATCCCTGTACGACATCGACATCGAGCAGCCCTCGCAGGAACAGAAAAAGTCCAACATCTACAAAGGCCGCATCACCCGGCTTGAGGCATCGCTGGAAGCCGCCTTTGTCGAATACGGTGCTGACAAGCACGGCTTCCTGCCGCTGAAGGAAATTTCCTCGGATTACTTCATCGAGGGCGTCAATCCAAACAAGGCCACCATCAAGGAACTCCTGCACGAAGGTCAGGAAGTGGTGGTGCAGGTGGAAAAAGAGGAGCGCGGCAACAAGGGCGCGGCCCTGACCACCTATATCTCGCTGGCCGGTCGTTACCTGGTCCTGATGCCCAACAGTCCGCGTGCCGGTGGCGTCAGCCGTCGCATCGAAGGCGATGATCGCGCCGCCTTGAAAGAAGCCCTCGACCAGCTCAACATCCCTCCCGACATGGGCGTGATCATCCGCACTGCCGGCGTGGGCCGGGATGCGGACGAGCTGCAATGGGACGTGGACTACCTGCTGCAGATCTGGAAGGCGATCACCGATGCCGCCTTGTCCAAGCCGGCCCCGTTCCTGATCTACCAGGAATCGCGCCTGATCATCCGCGCCTTGCGTGACTACATGCGCGCTGACATCGGCGAGATCCTGATCGACAGCAAGGACATGTTCGAAGACGCGCGTGAGTTCGTGCAGCAGGTGATGCCGCAGAACCTGCGCAAGCTCAAGCTGTACGAGGACACCACGCCGCTGTTCAATCGTTTCCAGATCGAATCACAGATCGAAAACGCCTACGAGCGCCTGGTGCGCCTGCCCTCGGGCGGTTCCATCGTGATGGACCAGACCGAGGCCCTGACCGCGATCGACGTCAACTCGGCACGCGCCACCAAGGGCAGCGATATCGAGGAAACCGCGTTCAACACCAATCTGGAAGCCGCCGACGAGATCGCCCGCCAGTTGCGCCTGCGCGACCTCGGCGGCCTGGTGGTGATCGACTTCATCGACATGGATGCCAACAAGCATCAGCGCGAAGTCGAGCAACGCCTGATGCACGCACTCAAGTACGATCGCGCCCGCGTCCAGTTTGGCCGCATCTCCAAGTTCGGCCTGCTGGAAATGAGCCGCCAGCGCCTGCGTCCGAGCCTGGGTGAATCCAGTCAGACCGTGTGTCCGCGCTGTGAAGGCCACGGCCGCATGCGCTCGGTGGAGTCGCTGTCGCTGTCGATCCTGCGCCTGGCCGAAGAGCAGGCCATGAAGGACAACACCGGCCAGGTGCTGGTGCAGGCACCACACGAAATCGCCAATTTCCTGCTCAACGAAAAGCGTCGCGCCCTCAACGAGATCGAAAAGCGGCATGACGTGCCCCTGGTGATCGTGGCCGATACGCAACTGGAGACCCCGCACTTCGAAGTCACCCGCATCCGCGAAAACGAAGTGTCCGAGGAACACAACACCAAGCCCAGCTACCAGCGCATCAGCCCGCGCAAGCAGGAAGTGCATGCACTGACCCGCGACCATCTCAATATCCCGCCGCCACCGGCCGTCACCACGGTGCAGCCGCGCCAGCCGCCGCCGCAACATGTGCCGGCACCGGTTCCGGCAACACCGTCGGTATCCACAGCACCGGCGCGTGCCAAGACCAAGGGCGGCTTCTTCGCCTGGCTGGCCGGCCTGTTCGGTGGCGGTGCCGATGAAGCCACAACCCGTCGCCCCGCCTCGCACAAGGCGCGACCGGCCAGCACCAGGAACTCCAGAGATGCACGTGCCGGCGCCAAGTCGGGCAATCGCAACAAGCCCAGCCGCAACGAATCCGAAAAGCCCGCCAACGCCCGCAGCAACCGCAATGCCCGCACGGGCGGTTCAGGCAAAGGCGGCGCAGACGCTGGCAAGACAACCGAAGCACGCGGCAACAAGTCCAACAACCACGGTCGGCGAGAAGGGCGCGGTCGGGCCGAGTCTTCGGATACACCTGAAACCGCAGCGGCTCAAAGCACCCGAACCAACGTGGCAAGAAAAACGGTGTCTGCGGACAAGCCATCAGTGCCTGTCCCCAACGCCAACGGCGAGGTTTCGCAGCAGACTCCGACGACCGCTGAAACCAGGTTGCCCAACGCAGCGGGGGCGGGGGCAGGGGCAGGGAAGGATGCCGCTGCTGTCGAAGCCACGCAACCTGTCAATGAGTCGAAACAGTTGGATCAGTCGCAGCCTCCTGCCGACACGGAAGGTGACGAGCACAGCCCGACGCGTCGTCGACGTGGACGTCGCGGTGGTCGCCGTCGCCGTCGCAACACCAATGCAGGCAATGAAGCCCTCGACATGTCCGTCGACGATAGTTCCGACAAGGATTCTTCGCAGGCCGGTGACGTCGTCAAGGTGATACCACCGGCTCCGGCTCCGGCTCCGGCTCCTGCGCCGGCTCCTGCGCCGGCACCAGCTCCCGTGGCAGCGCCAAAACCGACTCCAGCCACAGTTGCAGATCCAGCCCCGACTCCTGCGCCGACACCGGCCCCATCCCCTGCAGCCGTCTTGGCTCCGGCTCCGGCTCCAGCTCCAGCTCCGGCAGCAACTCCAACCCCGAGCCCAGCTCCGGTTCCGGCTCCAGCCCGAGTTCCATCACCGGCTCCAGGTTCCGCCCCTGCCCCGACGGCAAAGCCTGCAGCGGCAGAATCTGCCGGGGATCAGGACAAGCCTGCGGCCGCCGCTGTACGCCCGGCCAAACCGGATTCGGCACCCATGCCAGCACCCGTGACTTCCACCGAATCGACAGCGGAAAAACCGACAAAACCTGCCGTATCCGAGCAAGCCACCGAGGCAAATACGGCAACGGCAGCGTCTGCCAGTGCCAAGGCAAGCGTGCCGCCTGCAAAGGCTGTGCGCAAAGACAAGGCCCCGCAATCCGGTTCGGTGTTTGGTGTTGAGCCCGAGCCCTTCCAGTTGCGCCCGCCACATGAGACGGCACCGACTTCGGTTGCCAGTGCCG
>CAYRJS010000227.1:0-4664 GCA_964424535.1 uncultured Aquimonas sp. | reverse complement strand
GCCCTGCGCAGCCGTTTTCGTGCCTGCCTTTTGGCCGGTGCTGCCGGCGACGCCTTGGGGGCCGCCGTCGAGTTTTCCTCGGCACAGGAAATTTTCAGCCGATTCGGCCCAGGCGGCATCCGCGACTTTGCATCTGCCTATGGCCGCATCGGCGCGATCACCGACGACACCCAGATGAGCCTGTTCACCGCCGAAGGGCTGATGCGGGCGTGGGTGCGTTGGTGCAATCGTGGCCTGTCCAGCCCGGTCAGCGTGGTGTCTGCCGCCCATGTGCGCTGGCTCGAAACCCAGGGCGTCGCCCACCCATTGCTGGAGGGCCAGCTCGATGGTTGGCTGATCGGCATCAAGGAACTGCATGCCAGACGCGCACCGGGCAGTACCTGTCTGTCAGCACTTCGTGTCATGGATTCTTTCGGCAATCCGGCCAATAACCAGAGCAAAGGCTGTGGTGGCGTCATGCGTGTGGCTCCGGTGGGCATGTTCGAGGCCAGTGCGATGCAGCCAGGTGCCCACGGCAGTAGTGGCGGTACCGCCTTCGACCTGGGCTGTGCCATCGCCGGCATCACCCATGGCCACCCCACCGGGAAGCTTGCCTCTGGCCTGTTTGCCGACATCATTTCGCAACTGTTGCAAGGCACATCACTGCCCGATGCCATCGAACATGGCCGCGCCATCTTGCGCCAGCACCCCGATCACGAAGAAACCGTAACCATCGTAGGCCGCGCCTGCGAACTGGCGGCTCGATCATCTGATCTTGCCGCCATCCCGGAAGAACTGGGTGAAGGCTGGATTGCCGAGGAAGCCCTCGCCATGTCGCTGTACGCCGCTCTTGTTGCCCCTGATCTGGAGTCAGGCGTGATCCTTGCGGTCAACCACGGCGGTGACAGCGATTCCACCGGCTCCATCGCTGGCAACCTGTTGGGCGCGATGTATGGTCTGGACGCCATCCCGCAACGCTGGCTTACCGATCTGGAACTGCGCGAAGTGATCGAGGAAGTCGCCGATGACCTGGCTTCGATGTGGTTCTGGAAACTGGACGAGTACGAAGACATCGATGGCCCCGTGATCGGTTCACGTTATCCGGGGTGGTGAGTGATTGCTACGGGTTGCGGTATGTCGAGGTCGTGAGCATCTCCGGGATGTGTTGGAGTGAAGCCAACCTGGCATCTGGTCTGGTTGCGACTGTTACAATTCCGCATTGGTCTGGAACCTGCAAGGATGTCGGTCAAGGTGGCACGTACACAAACGGCTAGCAAGGGTGCCAATGGCAGTCGGCAGCGGATCTGGCGGGAGAGCCTGATTCTGCTGCTGGTGCCCGTTCTGCTGTATCTGCTGGCCTGTCTGGTGAGCTATCACCCCGATGATCCGGGTTGGTCGCATGCCGGCAGTGTGGTGGCGCCCATCCACAACTTCGGGGGCATCACCGGGGCTTATTTCTCCGATATCGTGCTGTCGTTTTTTGGCGTGGGCGCGTACCTGCTGCCGTTCCTGTTGGGCTATCTGGCCTGGTTCGTGCTGCACCGGCAGCCCGAGGTGACCGAGGCGGCGCTGACTCCGGCCTTGCGTTTGATCGGCGTGTTCGCCTTGCTGGTGGGTTTGTCGGCCTTGTCCCATATCAATCCGCCGACGGCGGCACTGGGTTTGCCAGTGGGGGCAGGCGGGCTGCTGGGACAGTTGGTGGGAGCCTCCTTGTTGCGCGGGTTCGGCAATCTCGGGGCAGGCTTGTTTGCTCTCAGCTTGCTGTTGCTGGGTATCACCCTGGCCACGGGCTTGTCCTGGTTTGCCTTGATGGATCGGATCGGGCGTGCAGTTCTGGCTTTTGGTGCTTGGTTGGGGCGCAAGGGCCAGGACCTGGGCGAGCAACGCCAGGCGCGTGCGGCCCGAGTGCGTCGTGATGAAGTCCGACGGCAGGAAATCGTCCGCCAATCCAAGCGCGAAAAGGTGCGGATCGAGCCACCCGCCCTGGCAGTGGAAAAAAGTGACCGCGCCCACCGGGAGACGCAGCTTCCCCTGTTTGCCGGTGCTCCCAGTCGCGAGGGTGGGCTGCCGCCCTTATCCCTGTTGGATGAGCCCAAGGTCCAGCCGCAGGGTTATTCCGAAGAAGCCCTGGAAACGCTGTCGCGCCAGATCGAATTCAAGCTCAAGGACTTTCGTATCGAAGGCCAGGTGGTCGGGGTCTATCCCGGCCCGGTGATTACCCGTTTCGAGATGGAGCCGGCGCCCGGGGTCAAGGGCAGTCAGATTTCCAGTCTGGACAAGGACATCGCCCGTGGCCTGAGCGTGCGCTCGGTACGTGTGGTCGACGTGATTCCGGGTAAATCCGTGATTGGTCTGGAAATCCCCAATTCCAATCGGGAAACCATTTACCTGTCGGAAATCCTGCGCTCCAAGGAATACGACAAGGCCGCCAGCCCCTTGACCCTGGCCCTGGGCAAGAACATCGCCGGTCGTCCCACCGTGGCCGACCTGGCGCGCATGCCGCACTTGCTGGTGGCCGGCACCACCGGTTCGGGCAAATCGGTAGCGGTCAATGCCATGGTCTTGAGCCTGCTGTACAAATCCAGTGCGCGCGACGTGCGCATGTTGATGATCGATCCGAAGATGCTGGAATTGTCGGTATACGAGGGCATTCCCCACCTGTTGGCTCCGGTCGTCACGGACATGAAGGAAGCCGCCAATGGCCTGCGCTGGTGCGTGGCCGAGATGGAGCGACGCTACAAGCTGATGAGCGCAGTCGGGGTGCGCAATCTGGCGGGTCTCAACAAGAAGGTCAAGGAAGCCATCGACGCCGGTCAGCCCTTGATGGATCCCTTGTTCAAGCCCAATCCCGAATCGGGCGAGACCCCGCGCGAACTGGAAGCTTTGCCGCATATCGTCGTTTTCATCGACGAGTTTGCCGACATGATGATGATCGTCGGCAAGAAGGTCGAAGAACTGATTGCCCGCCTGGCGCAGAAGGCCCGTGCTGCCGGTATCCATCTGATCCTGGCCACCCAGCGTCCTTCGGTGGATGTCATTACCGGCCTGATCAAGGCCAATATCCCCACCCGCATCGCTTTCCAGGTTTCCAGCAAGATCGATTCACGCACCATCCTCGACCAGTCCGGCGCGGAAACCCTGCTGGGCAATGGCGACATGCTGTACCTGCCGCCGGGCACGGCCATGCCCGAACGCCTGCACGGGGCTTTTGTCAGCGACGAGGAAGTGCACCGGGTGGTCGAATTCCTCAAGGAAAGTTCGGGTGGGCCGGACTATCTGGAAGGCGTGCTGGAAGATGTCCAGACCTTGGCCGATGGCCAGGTGATCGGCGCCACCGGTCTGCCGGAAGCGGCTTCCAGCGACGATCCGGAAGCCGACGTTCTGTATGACCAGGCCGTGCGCATCGTGACCGAATCCCGGCGCGTCAGCATTTCCAGTGTGCAGCGACATCTTCGCATCGGCTACAACCGGGCTGCGCGTCTGGTCGAGGCGATGGAGGCAGCCGGCGTGGTTTCAGGTCCGGAACACAACGGCGATCGCAGCGTGCTGGCGCCGCCACCACCACGGGATTGATCGGGACGGCAGCGATTCAGCCGGCAAGCGTCAGGCTTTGCCCGGGTGCGGAAGGTTGCTGGAGATGGCCTGGCCAAGTGGTGATGCTCGCGCAGGCAGACAGATGACGTCTTCAACGCACTGAAAGCAAAAGACACTGGACTCCCGCCTTCGCGGGAGTGACGAGAAATACCCACATGTTCGGAGATTTTTTTATGGCTCATGGCATGACCCCGGATGTGTCTCCACCCTTCGTTGCGGCAAATGGATTGAATCGATGAGCAACCTTTTCTTGCGTCGTCATTTCTGGCTGATATTGGTTGGCCTGGTTCTTTGGGCACCGGCCCAGGCGGCCGATCCACACGCCTTGCTGGTTGCATTCACGCAAAACCTGCAAAGCCTGTCGGGGCAATTCCAGCAACGGGTGCTGGATCCGGATGGGCGAGTCACCGAGGACAGTCAGGGCAGCATCGCCTTGGCGGTACCGCGTCAATTCCGCTGGGAATACACGACGCCGTTTCCGCAACTGATCGTGGCCGATGGCAGCAAGGTCTGGATCTTTGACCCGGATCTGGAACAGGTGCAGGTGCGCGCCCAGGGCGTTGAGGAACAGCAAAGTCCTCTGATGGCCTTGATCGATCCGGCCGAACTGGATCGTCAGTTTGTCGTCAGCGATGGCGGTGATGCTGATGGGCTGAGCTGGATCGAACTCCAGCCTCGCGCTGATGATGCGGCATTTTCCCAGGCCCGTCTGGGCTTTGCCGATGGCGCGCTGGTGCGCATGGACATGCTCGATACCCTGGCCCAGCACACCCGGATTCATTTTTCCCACTGGCAGCGCAATCCGACCCTGGCGGCCGATACCTTCCACTTTGTGCCGCCTCCGGGCGTGGACGTGATCGGCGAGATCGATGAGGCCGCGCAGGCGTTTCCTTTGGACGATTGACGATCCGGGCTAGAATCTCGCGCCAATCACCTTTGCACACGGAACCTTGCATGAGCATCAAGAGCGACGCCTGGATTCGCCGCATGGCGCAGACGCAGCGCATGATCGAACCGTTCGAGCCCGGACAGATCAAGCACAACGCTTCGGGCGGGCGCATCGTCTCCTATGGCACCTCCAGCTACGGCTA
>CAYRJS010000226.1:4466-4694 GCA_964424535.1 uncultured Aquimonas sp. | reverse complement strand
AGCGGCCTACCCGGACGCGACACGGGCCGTGTCATGGCGTCCCTATTTGGCCTTGCTCCGGGTGGGGTTTGCCGTGCCGGTCCGTTACCGGACTCGCGGTGCGCTCTTACCGCACCCTTTCACCCTTGCCTGATCCTGCCGCACCCATCCCGCCTCAGCTGTACCGGCGCATGCGCACGGCATGCCGTTCAGCGGGACGAGTGGTTTGTCGGAAGGCCATCGGCGGTC
>CAYRJS010000226.1:0-4456 GCA_964424535.1 uncultured Aquimonas sp. | reverse complement strand
CTCGCGCCGCCCAGGCGTTACCTGGCACCCTGCCCTGTGGAGCCCGGACTTTCCTCGATGCACCCAAGGTGCAGCGCGACTGCCTGGCCGACTCCGCAAACTGCATTGTACGCAATGCCGCCGGTCCGTGCGGTTATTGCCCGTACCCGTTCAGCCCACAGGGCGCTGCGCACTCAGCGCTGGGCATGGATGTGGGCCAGGCGTTCCAGCGCCGCCACAACGGCAGTGGTCGGAGAGGCCAGATTCATGCGCTCGAAGCCTTCGCCTTCCGGCCCGAAGATACCGCCCTCGTCGAAGAACACCCAGGCCTGTTGCTCATGGATGGCCTGCAACTGCGCTGCACTTTTACCCAGAGCACGAAAATCCAGCCATTGCAGATAGGTTCCCTGCAGATCAAAAACCCCGACCTGGGGCAGGCGTTCGGCCAGAAAGGTCTTGACCAGAACGCGGTTGTGTTCGATCAAGCGCAACAGACCCTCAAGCCAGGCTTCGGCCCGGGTATAGGCCAGTTCGCAGGCCTTGTAGCCCAGCGTGGTCAGAAAGAAAAAGCCCTGGGCTTCCAGTTCGGCCTTGAAGCGCTCGCGCAAGTGTTCATCTTCGATGACGATGTTGCTGGCGCTCATGCCAGCCAGGTTGAAGCTCTTGCTGGGCGCGGTACACACGATGCTGCGCTGGGCAATCTCGCGGCCCAGAGTGGATACCACGGTGTGGCGATGGGGCGGCAACACCAGGTCGAAATGGATTTCATCACTGACCAGGATCAGATCGTTTTCCAGCACGATTGCGGCCAATTCATCAAGCTCTTCGCGCGTCCACACCCGCCCTACCGGGTTGTGCGGGCTGCACAGCAGCAACAGCATATTGGCCGGGTCGCGCGCCAGCGCACGCAGGCCGGCAAAATCCATGCGGTAGTAGCCATCGCGCAACTGCAGTGGATTGCGCACCACGCGGCGCTGGTTTTTCTCGATCACGCCATAAAACGGGTAATACACCGGCGGCTGCAAGATCACCCCGTTGCCGGTCTGACTGAAGGCGCGGATCGCCGTGGCCAGTGCTGGCACCACGCCGGCACTTTGCACGATCCACTCGCTTTGCACCGACCAGCCATGGCGTCGGTGCATCCAGTCGATCACGGCGTCCACATAGGCTGGCGTGGCCTGGGTATAACCGAATACGGCCTGGTCCAGAAAATCCCGCAAACCCGTGATGACTTCCGGGGCCATGGGCAGGTCGAGATCGGCCACAGAAAAGGGCGGAATACCGGCAGGAACCTTTGGATTGGCCCGTTGCATCGCCGCCCATTTGGCCGAACCCAGGGCGCTGCGATCAATCAGGGTCTGGAAGTCATACGAGCTCATGGTTGTACCCATCCCTGGCCATCGCCGCCAAGCGACACCCCGGGATCATCCACCGACCCGTCATGGTCATCGACTCGTTCCTCACAGCAACACCCTCCTGCTGAATTCTCACGCCTGCATGTCGCTGCACGCAACCGGCCATCGACAGCTTAGGGCATGAATCAGAAATAGAATCCGAAATTGACGTTGAGGCGATGTTCGGTCGTGCCAGCTCCAGCCATGCTGCCGCCAATGAAGGGCTGGTTGCGGGCGATGACGTAGTCAAGATAGGTGTACAGCGCGCCTGCGGAAAAGCCGGCACCGAGCACGTTCATGCGCGTCGCCGGCAAGCCGCCGGATTTGTGTTCAACCCGGGAGTGGTCGTTGTAGAGATCCATGCCAGTGATCGGCCCCCACTCCAGGGGCAAGTGATAAGCCAGGTTGACGGTGTAACTATCGGCCCGGGCGGCAATCGAATCGTAGAAACCGTAAGCGCCTACGGCCAGGATGTCTGCATCACCGACAGCGTAGCCATAGCGCGAGGCTTGCGCCTGGAGATTCCAGCGACCCCAATCAAATGCGGCATGCACAGCCAGGGCAGAATGATGGCCCAGACGCGCGTGGGCATCATTCACGCTACCGCGCAACAGGGAAATACCCGCGTCCATTTCCACATTGCCCAAGCGGGCCGTGCGTGCCACCCGTGCCGCCAGGGTATCAACGACCGCAGCCGGGTGCGCGGGGTCGTCATAAATGCCTTCTCCAGGACCGCGCACACCCACTACGTTGTAGGAATAGCTGGCCGTGCGATCTGCCACGTAGCCATCCACCCCACCCATGCCGTCATTCTTGAGAAACGCCAGTTGGACATTCCAACGGCCGCTGTCACGCACATACTCCACACCCATGGCGTGGGTATCTTCCAGCCCGAGGTAGTAGTTCGAGCTGAAAAAATAGCTGTGCGAGTTGTAGGGCTGATTGCCGAACGGAATACGGACCAATCCCACTTGCATCTGCGCTTGGGGGGTGACGTCATAGGCCAGCCAGGCATGTTGCATGGCGCTCATGTACTGGAACCACCGCCATTGCGCATCCAGTGAGATACCTCCCAATCGCCCTTTCAGGTCCAGTCGGAAAATATCGAAGTCGGCATCGCCATTGCGACGCCGGTTGTCGGCAGCGTATCCCTCGCGACTGTATTGGAAACGCACGGCACCACCCAGCGCGATCCCCGTGTCCGCCATCGTGTCCGTTACGACATCAGGCGAATCACGCTCTTCCACGGCAACGGACACCTGTTCTTCTGGTGGCAATGCCCTGGCATCGGCATCGGCATCGGCATCGGCATTGCCATCGTGGATCCGGCTTTTCAAGGCCTCCAGCTGAGCCTGCAGGGCCGTAATCTGCTCTTGCATGGCCTCGATTTGTTGTTGCAGAAGATCCGGATTGGCCACTGGCGAATCCGCCGCCATCACCAGGCTCGGTCCGCTCGTCCCCATCAACAGGGCAGACAACGTCGTTGCAAGGGTCAGGCGGGTCGGATACGAAAGGCGACGGCGTCCGGTTGATCGTTCGTTGTGTCGTTTTGTCATGGTTCTCGTTGCTGGCTGTCGGCGGGCGCATCAGGCATCACCCACCGACCGGGATGGTCAGGTGCGGGCCAGGCAACGAGGGAAGGTCCAGGCATGATTGGGTTGCGAGACCGAAGCGAGGCGTGTGAATCAATGCCCCTTCGTTGCGCACATCTGACGCGGATCGCTTTTTACCCTAACCACTCCACTTGGGGGTCACAAGGGCACGTGGCACAACCGAGCCTGGAATCGGCTTATGCCAAAATATCATCGCTTCATCCGCATGAAGCGATTGACATATGGATTTCCCGTTTGCACAATGCCCGGCAAATCCCATCAAGACCGGCGGAGGGACAGGCCCTTTGATGCCGGGGCAACCGCGAAGCATGCACTCCATGTTTTCGTTGGTGCCAAGTCCTGCGGCAGGTGCCTGGCACCACCGGAAGATGGGTCGCACGACTTGCCCACATGGCTTGATGTTGCGATCTCATGGTTCCGGCTGCAGGTCCTGATGGACCCGTCCACAACCCGGAGCACGACGATGAGTTTGATCCACGCCACGTCAGCCGCCCTCGAAGCCATCGGCCACGCCGATGTCGAGGCCGATTTCCCGCATACCCAGGCGATCGACGCCGAACGTGGCGTGCTGGACATGACGATGGCCATGCGTCATGCCGGCATTCGGCGGGTCCGGATTGCCTGGGAATGGCACGGCGCCAGCGGCGCTCCGGTACTGATCGTGCAGGGCGGCATCTCCGCCAACCGCCACGTGGCCTCAAGCCCGGCTTTTGCCGAACCCGGCTGGTGGCAGGCGCAATGCGGCAACGGCTTGCCTCTGGATACCTTGCAACATCGGGTTCTGGCCATCGACTGGCTGGGTGCCGACGGCAGCCTGGATGCCTGCATCGATCCAGCCGATCAGGCCGATGCCATCGCCGCCGTCCTTGATCATTTGGGGATCACCCGGGCCGTCGCCTATGTGGGCGCTTCCTACGGCGCCATGGTGGGGCTGCAGTTTGCGGCCCGCCACGGCCAGCGCCTGGGTCGCTTGGTGGTGATCAGTGGTGCCCACCGCTCGCATCCGCAGGTGACCGCACTGCGCGTGATCCAGCGCCGCATCGTGGCCCTGGGTCGCAGTGAAGGCGGTATCCGCGAAGCCCTGGCCCTGGCCCGCTCTTTGGCGGTCATCGGCTACCGCAGCGATGTCGAATTCCAGCAGCGCTTTGATCAGGCCCCGACCCACGCCAGCGAGCACGCCCGTTTTGCCGTGGAAGATTATTTCGATGCCATCGGCCCGAAGTTCGTGGCCCGGTTTTCCCCCACGGCCTATGTGCGCCTGTCCGAATCCATCGACCTGCAGAACGTGGCCCCCGAGGATATCCGGGTACCCACCGAAATCGTCGCCGTGATTGAAGACCAGATCGTGCCCGAAGCCGACCTGTTGTCGCTGACCGAACGCCTGCGCGGACCAGCACGTCTGCACCGCATCCACTCGTTGTATGGCCACGATGCCTTCCTCAAGGAAGCCACGCAAATCGGTGCCATCCT
>CAYRJS010000225.1:0-4770 GCA_964424535.1 uncultured Aquimonas sp. | reverse complement strand
GGCGCGACAGGTGCGGCAGGATCACCGTGCCCAATGCCACCCCGAAAAGGCCCAGGGGCAATTCCACCATGCGATCGGAGTAATACAGGTAGGCCCGACTGCCCTCGACCAGCAGCGAGGCGGCAATGGTGCCGACCACAAGATTGAGCTGCGCCACCGAGGCGGAAAACAGGGTTGGCCCCATCAAGCGCGCAACCTTGCGCACCCCGGCATGGGCAAAATCCAGGCGCAGGCGCGGAAACAGACCGAAGCGGCGCAATTTCGGCCATAACACGAGCATCTGCACGGCTCCGGCCGCCAGCACGCCCCAGGCCAGGGCCATGATCGGTGGTTCCAGGTAAGCGGTCAGCCAGACCATCGCCGCGATGACGGTAAGGTTGTGCAGCACCGGCATCAGGGCTGGCAAGGCAAAGCGTCGATGGGTGTTGAAAATGCCCCCGGCAAAGGCCGTCATCGAGATGAAAAACAGGTAGGGAAAGACGATGCGCAGCATGTCCCCGGTCAAGGCCAGCTTGCCGGGTTCTTCGGCAAATCCGGGAGCCAGGGCCGTAGCGATCCAGGGCGCGCACAACATGCCCAGGCCGGTGATCAGCAACAGCACCGCGCACAAGGCTCCGGCCACGTGGTCGACGAAACTGCGCAGCGCCACCTTGTCGCCTTTTTGCTGCAATTCGGACAACACCGGCACGAAGGCCGAGGCGAACGAGCCCTCGGCAAAGATGCGGCGCAGATAGTTCGGTACCTGGTAGGCCACGGTATAGGCATCGACCAGGGCACCGGCCCCGAACAGATGAGCCTGGAGCATGTCACGGGCAAAGCCGGTGATGCGCGACAACAACGTCATCGCGGAAAAAGCCCCGGCTGAATGGATCAGGCCGCGGGGCTTCATGATCGACACATCAGTTGACTGAACATGCCAATTTGCTCATAATTGGTGGTCTTTTCCGCGATTCTGCCATCCGAATTTCCAGGAGCAACCCCTTGGCCAATATCAAATCCTCGAAGAAGCGTGCCCGCCAGGCCGTCGTGCGCAATGCGCGCAATGCCAGCCAACGCTCGATGCTGCGTACCTACATCAAGAAGGTACTCAAGGCCATCCAGGCCAACGATGCGCCGGCCGCGCAGGAAGCCTACAAGGCTGCCGAGCCGATCATCGACCGCTATGCCGCCCGTGGCCTGATTCACAAGAACAAGGCTGCCCGTCACAAGAGCCGACTGACCGCCCGAATCCGCGCGATCGCCGCCTGATCGACACCAGGCAGAATCGAAAAGTCTCACAAGGCCGGCCATCGCCGGCCTTGTTTTTTGCCCGTACAAACGGTTCTTGCCGACAGCGGCGCGCGCATCAAGCCGCGGATCACGCTGCCGCATTGATCACGCCCACCCATCCGCAAGGATCGGATTCATTCAGAGTCGTCATCCAGGGCGCCTGGCGCGATTTTATCGCTGTCTGATCGAGCCGGCTCGATCTCTTCAGCAGACGTATCTGACTCAAGCCGCAGGGCTTCCAGCGTCGTCATCAACTGCTGACAGATTGTCTGCGTACCCTGTCGGGCCAGGGCGGAAACACCAAAAGCCGGCCCATCCCAGGCCAACGCCGCCACTACGGCGGACTTGCGTGCCTCACGCTCGTCTTCGGGCAGCAGATCCAGCTTGTTGAGTACCAGCCAGCGCGGCTTGCGCAGCAGTTCGGGATCGAACTTGGCCAATTCCGCCTCGATCGCCCGCACTTCCCCGGCAATCTCCTCGATCGGATCGTGCTCGCCTTCAAACGGAGCCGCATCCACCAGATGCAAGAGGATGCGGGTACGTTGCACATGCTTCAAAAAGGCAATGCCCAGGCCCGTGCCTTCAGCGGCGCCCTCGACCAGGCCGGGAATATCGGCCATCACGAAACTTTGCCCCGGCCCCAGACTGATCACGCCCAGATTCGGGTACAACGTGGTAAACGGATAATCGGCCACCCGTGGCGTAGCGGCTGAAACAGCGCGGATGAAGGTGCTCTTGCCAGCGTTGGGAAAGCCGAGCAAACCCACGTCGGCGAGAAGTTTCAGCTCCAGTCGCAAGTCGCGTTCGTCCCCGGGTGTACCCGGCGTGGACTGGCGCGGAGCACGGTTGGTGGAGCTTTTGAAATGCATGTTGCCCAAGCCACCCTGCCCGCCCTTGGCCACCATCAGGCGTTGACCGTGGCGCACCAGATCGCCGATGACCTCGGCCGTGGCCAGGTTGGTCACGACGGTGCCGACCGGCACCCGGATCTCGATGTCCTCACCGCCCTTGCCATACATCTGGCTGCCCATGCCGTTGCGCCCGCGCTCGGCCTGGAAGCGGCGCTGGTGACGAAAATCCACCAGGGTGTTGAGGTTTTCATCGGCCACCAGAAACACATGACCGCCGTTGCCGCCATCGCCACCATCCGGTCCGCCCTTGGGGATGAACTTCTCGCGGCGGAAGCTGACGCAACCATCGCCGCCGTCACCAGCCTTGACCAGAATGTCTGCTTCATCAACCAGTTTCATGTTCGATCCGTTCCAGAACCAGGGACAGGGTAGCGTGACTGTGCGCGCGAATGGCAGCGTGCGCTGAATATCCGCATCGCACTTTTGCCCACCATGAAGAAGCCCGGCGAACCGGGCTTCTTCGATCAATCAACACGGAGCCAATCAGTGTTCACATCACAGGCGTGATTCGGCCACGTCGATCTTGGCGCTCTTGCGCAGGGCCTTGATCAATTCACTGGCTTCAAGGCTGCCCACGGCATTGCCCAACTGCTGGCGCAACATGTCGCGCTGGCTGGCATCGACGGCAGTCGGGTCAGCCTCGATGACCTGGGTCAGGGCAATCACGGCATTGGTGCCGCCCACCAAAGGCGCGCTGCCGATGCTGGCACCGGATTCGCCCGGGTGTGGCAGGGAAAAAGCGGCCTTGGCGATGGACGGGTCCACCGTGGCCCCGGTTCGACCCACGGCCTCAGCGGTCTTGACCTCAAGTTCGTGGGCTTGGGCATACACTTCCAGGGTTGCCACCGAATCGATCTCAGCCAAGGCTTCATCCAGCCCCTTTTTGCCCAGTTCGGTCAGGCGTTCGTTGCGCACGGCATCGACAACCTGGGTGCGTACTTCGTCCAAAGGACGAGTCGCCGCCGGGGTGTGCTCGTGAATGCGCAGGACGATGCCATGATTCGGGCTGACTTCGATCAGATCGCTGTCCAGGTCTTCCTGCAGGACGGCATCGGAAAACACCGCCCGCAGCACATCTGCGTTGGCAAACACGCCAGGACCACCCGCACGGGTGAAGGGACCGGCTTGCTGGATCGGCAGGTTCATTTCCGCGGCCGCGCCTTCAAGCGTGCTCGGGTCACGGTAAACGGCATCGATCAAACGGCCGGCTGCATCGCTGTAGGCGCGTTCGCGTTCGCTTTCCAGGTATTCGTCGGCCAGCTCGTCACGCACCTGTTCGAAACTCTTGCCGCTTTCCGGGCGCACTTCGCGCAGCCAGATGATGTGCCAACCATCGCTGCTCTTGACCGGATCGCTGACACCGGGCTGCATCGAGAACAGGGCGTCTTCGAACTCGGGGCTGGTCAGGCCACGTTCGATCCAATCAAGATCGCCGCCGCTGTTGCGCGAACCTGGATCGTCGGAATACTCACCAGCCAACGCAGCAAAGTCCGCATCCTCGGCACGTGCCAGGGTGGCCACCTCGGCGGCCTTGGCCTGGGCCGCCTGGACCGCGTCGGCATCGGCATTGGGCGCAACCTGAATCAGGATGTGCGAAGCCAGCCGGGCCTCGGGCTCGACGTAGCGATTCTTGTTTTCTTCATAGCGACTGCGCAGGGTCTGCTCGTCGGCAACTTCATCAATTTCAATCTTCGAGCCATCCAGCTCCAGATACTCGACCGTCACCGTTTCCGGGCTCTGGTAAAGATCGGGATTGGCCTGATACCAGGCGTCGATGTCTTCCTCGGCGATGTCTCCAACGGCTTCGGCATCCGGAGCCGGCAGCAGCAGGTACTGGAAGCTGCGGGTCTGATCCCGCAAGGCCAGATAGCCATCAACATAGTCGCGCGTCACCAGGCTGCTCTGGGCCACGGCACGGGGCAAGGCCTGGGTGAGCATGTCGCTGGCCATGCGAGATTCAAAGATGCGCGGGGTCATATTGACGCCCTGCAGCACGAGCCGGTATTGCTCCGGATCAAAACGTCCATCCACATGGAAGGCGTCGATCGCGGCAATTTCCTTTTGCAGCATTTCCGGTGTCACCACCATGCCATGGTGATTGGCGGCCTGACGCAGCACTTCTTCGTCGATCATGCTTTCCAGCACTTGCCGCTTGACGATGGGCGTGTCGAATTCACGGGCATCGTAGCTGTCGCCCAGCATCTGGCGCATGCGGCTGCGGTATTCCTCGAAGCGCTGGCGAAACTGATCCTGTCCGATCTCGACCTTGTTGATCTTTGCAACATAGGTCGGCACCTGGAGCTGGAAGTAGTTTTCCACACCAAAAAACGCAAAAGGCACGGCAAGAATGCCGACAATTACGACGGCCACCCAACCGGTGGTCTTGTCTCGGAGTATCTGCAGCATCGGACGGAGGTCTTCGTTGATCAGGGGTGGAACCGCAAGGTCTGTGTCCTTGCGATCGACAAAAAACAAAGGGCGCCTGCTACCAGGCGCCCTCGGCATAAGTGGCGGAGTGGACGGGACTCGAACCCGCGACCCCCGGCGTGACAGGCCGGTATTCTAACCGACTGAACTACCACTCCGCGCT
>CAYRJS010000224.1:2683-4770 GCA_964424535.1 uncultured Aquimonas sp. | reverse complement strand
GTGGTCGAACTGCAAATTTCCGTTGCCTCCAATGGCAATTCGGTATCTGAACTGGCACGTCCGACATACAGGTCGATATCGGTTGCTGTGGTCGAATAGGCTTCGACCCGCAAGCGCGCACGCCCATCCCGGTCGGCACGCAGATGGAAAATGCTTTTGCCGAACTGGGCCGAGCTCAGACCGTCGTAGACTTTGTCCGCCGTGGGATCCTGGGCAATGGTGGCGCTGGCCACGATCGGCTCGACCAGATCGGTTCCGGCAAAGCGGGCACTGGGCAAGGCCACCAGGCCCGCCAACCCGACTTCGGCCCAACCAGCTTCGGACGCCACCGTGCCGTTACCCGACACGGTCAACACATCTGGCAACTCGCCGGCCGAGGATCGGATCGTGACCGGAATACGGGTCGAGTTGGTGCCAGCGCGGGTCAGCACCACTTCGCCGTCCTGCCAGTAGCCATAACGTGTGGTGGCATCCGGGGTATAGGTGAATTTCAGTTCCCGGGTGGCGTTCTTGGCCAGAGTGAAGCTGGAAGGCGTCACCGTCAGTTGCCCGCCTGCCATCACAACACTGGCTTGCCAGGAGCCCTGTTCGCCGACATTGCGCACGGTCCGGGTGAAACTGCAGCTCGACAGGCACTTGCCGTCAACCAGGGACGGCAAGTTCAAATCACGCGGCTGACCACCCAAGACGGGATTGGGATTGGCGGCGCGGAACTGGGCACCGGTCACGGGGAACACCAGGCCAGGCTTGGCTGCCTTGGACAGATCGACCACTCCGGCCCCGGCTTCCAGCACGGTGGCCGGGCGGTCTTCGTCGGCCAGACGAACGCTGGGACGGGCCGTGGTCTGCAGGGCACTGATGATCTCGGCTGGGGTCCAGTCGGGGTGGGCCTGACGCAACAACAACACGCCGCCAGCTACATGCGGAGAGGCCATCGAGGTACCACTCATGTAAGCGAACAGGCTGGACTCGCCGTTTTCTTCCTTGTAGGCAGCCAGGATGTTGGTGCCCGGCGCAGCCACGTTGGGTTTGAGCCAATCTCCTTCGATCGGCCCCCGGCTGCTGCTGGAGGCCAACTGGTCGGCGAACATCGGCAGGTATTGGCGCGAAGACGCCGAGATCGTGGCGGTATGGCCACTGCCATGCGACAACCATTCTTTCAGTTCGGCGCCATCAACAAACGTCAGGTGGGTCGCCGGCAATTCATGCTCATCGGCCACCAGGCTGGAACCGCTGCTTCTGTCATTGACCAGCACCATGCCACCACCACCGGCATTCTTGACGTTGAGGCCCTTGATCACGCGGGCATAAATACCCCGGTCACAGACCACGATTTCGCCCGAAAACGGCTTTCCTGACCACGGAGAGGTGCTGGTGCTGGGCGGCAGGGCATTCACGTTGGTACCGGTGGCGCACAAGGCCGAGCCATGGTCACCGCCATATACGATCGTGGCCGGGCCATAGGGTGTCTTGGTCAGGCTCTGGCCGTTGAGTACGCCATTGCCCGGACGCGGCGTGGGGCCACCTCCGAGGGTCAGAGTGGCCAGGTCACCACGATCATGGGTGGTATTGGCCGCCGTCACGACCCAGGGCGCGTTGCCTGGAGACGTCACGGTACCCGGCATGGGGCCTTCGTTGCCGGCAGACACCACCACCACGATGCCGGCTTCGAAGGCCGCCAGCATGGCCATCGAATCCTGGTACTGCCACGGGTTCAGATTGCCGCCGCCAATGGAATAGTTGATCACGTCCACCTTGTCGGCCACGGCCTGGTTGATCGCCGCGATCAGCCAAGTGCCACGACACTTGGCTTCTTCCTCGCAGGCCTTGTAGGAAATGATGTTGGCGGATGGGGCCACGCCCGAAATCCGGGTTGTCTGGCCGCTGCCCAAGGTCAGGTTCAAGGTGTCGCCGGCGGCCGTGGAAGCCACGTGGCTACCGTGGCCCTGCTTGTCACTGCCGTCATTGGGTTCCTTGTCTTCGCTGCCGGTGGTGTGGTCGTAGATGCCGATCAGCTTGTTGTTGCACCCGGCCGTGGCGTTGGTCTTGCACAGACCCAGATAGCCATCGCGCGGGTTATGGATGGC
>CAYRJS010000224.1:0-2583 GCA_964424535.1 uncultured Aquimonas sp. | reverse complement strand
TCCACGGCCATGCCGTTGTTCGTCACCTCATAAACAAACAAGGGCGACAAGGCACGACCCAGCGCCTGTTCGGCCCGATCCAGGCGGGCGCTGCGCAACTGCTGCAGCACTTCGCGATAGCGCACACTGGCCGGACTGTCGACATCCAGACGTGCAGCCCCGGTCACGGCCGGACTGGTCGCCTTGAGGTCGGCCAGATCCGACCGGGCCCGCAGTTTTCCACCGCGGAATGTGGCCAAAGGCGGCTCTTCGAACTCGACCAGCCAGACACTGCGTTCGCTCACTTCGCTCGACTTGGCATGGGCATCGGGGAAGACGGACGACGGCGCAAAAACCGCCAGACCAACCAGCAGGGACAAGCCTGCAAAAGCGTGCAGGTAACCGGAATGTCGCACCGTGGACTCCTTGGGTTCCGGGAACATGGGACATGACTGCATATCGTGCCACAGGATGGCAGGCGAGGACTGGGAAATCGCCTTCCTCACGGAACCCGTTGTCATCCCAACAAGGGCTGAAGGAATATCCAGACAAGCTCAGGTTCGCTCCAGACGTGACCAGACCCACAAGAGACACCCGCATCAGCATTTGCCGGTAAAATGCCCTCGATGACTGCTCCAACCCCCGCCCCACTCGCCTTGCTTGCCGCCCGTGCTCTGGGTTTTGACCGCAATGACGAGCCCATTTTCGGGCCGCTCGATTTCCATGTGGAGGCTGGCGAAGCAGTGTTGGTGCATGGCAGCAACGGGTCGGGCAAGACCACCTTGCTGCGGGTGCTGGCCGGTTTGCTGGCGCCCAGCCGTGGCCAGATCCTGATTCGCGGCGTTGCTGCCACTTCTGATTCGGTAGCCCGCACCTGTGCCTTGCTGGGGCATCTTTTGGGGCACAAGGGCGAGCTGACGGCGCTGGAGAATCTCGAATTTGCCTGTGGCGTGTTTGGTCAACGCCGGGATATGCAACCGGAGCTGGCACTGGCGCGGGTCGGTCTGGCCGGGTTCGAAGATGCCCCGGCGCGGCAATTTTCTGCCGGTCAGAAAAAACGTCTGGCGCTGGCCCGGTTGTTGTTGATCCCGGCTCCCTTGTGGTTGCTGGATGAGCCGTACGCCAATCTTGATCTGCAGGGTATCGGTCTGGTCAACGACCTGATCGGTCAGCATCTGAAACGCGGCGGTGCCGCTCTGGTCACCAGTCACGGAGCCTACGCCACTGGTGCCGTACGCACCCGCACCCTGGAGTTGACCCCTCTCCATGCATGAGTCCGCGTCCGTCTTCACCGCCTGCCGCGCTTTGCTGTTGCGCGATTTTCGTCTGCTCTGGCGTCGCCGCAGCGATGCCCTGAATCCGTTGCTGTTCGCCTTGCTGGTGATCGCCCTGTTCCCGCTCGCGCTCGGGCCGCAACCCGACATTCTGGAGCGCATCGCGCCCGGGGTGATCTGGGTGGCCATGCTGCTGGCCGGCATGCTTTCGCTCGATACCCTGTTCCGCAGCGATCTGGAAGATGGCAGCCTGGAGCAATTGATGCTGGCGCCGCAGCCTTTGGCCCTGATGGTGGCCTGCAAGATCGCCGTGCACTGGCTCAGCACGGCCTTGCCCTTGATCGTGGCCACGCCCCTGTTCGCTACCCTGCTCTACCTGCCCGGCCGGGAATTGCCGGTATTGGTGTATTCCTTGCTGTTGGGTACGCCTTTGCTGAGTTTGATTGGCGCCGTGGTGGTGGCATTAACCGTCGGCATGCGTCGCTCTGGTATGCTGCTCGCCCTGCTGGCTTTGCCGCTGTACGTACCGGTATTGATCTTCGGTGCTGGCAGCGTGATGGCGGCGGCGCAGGGACTCCCGTTCGATGGCGCCTTGCTGCTGCTGGCCGCCGGACTGGTCATGGCACTGATACTGGCACCCCTGGCAGCGGCAACCGCGTTGAGAATTGCACTGCAATGAATCCTGTCATGCGTTGGCTGCACTGGTTCGGTGCCCCGCCCAACTTTCACGCCTTTGCCACGCGCTGGGCTCCCTGGTTCTATATCCTGGCCGTGCCGATGTTGTTGTTCGGCATCTGGCAGGCTCTGTTCGTGGTGCCAGCCGACTACCAGCAAGGCGACAGCTATCGAATCTTGTTCATCCATGTGCCCAGTGCCTGGATGAGCCTGTTCATTTACGGCGTGATGGCAGTCAATGCCTTTATCGCCCTGGTCTGGCGCATCAAGCTGTCCGAAGTGCTGGCCATGAGCTGCGCCCCGATCGGAGCCGCTTTCACCTTGGTGACACTGGCCACCGGCGCCATCTGGGGCAAACCGATGTGGGGCACCTGGTGGACCTGGGATGCGCGCCTGACTTCGGAACTGGTCCTGCTGTTCCTGTATCTGGGCGTGATCGGCCTGTATGCCGCCATCGAAGATCGCCGTGCTGCTGCCCGCGCCGCCTGTTTTCTGGCCCTGGTCGGGGTGGTCAACGTGCCGATCGTGCATTTTTCCGTGGAATGGTGGAATTCGCTGCACCAGGGCGCGACCATTCGCCTGTTTGCCAAATCCACCATGGATGCGAGCATGCTGCCACCCTTGATCGCCCTGACCTTCGGGACCAAGTTCTGGT
>CAYRJS010000223.1:0-4773 GCA_964424535.1 uncultured Aquimonas sp. | reverse complement strand
CACAGCGATGCCTTCGCGCGTTGGTTGCAGCAGCATCAAACCCGCTTGTGCCTGCACCCTTCCGCTTGAAGCTCACGACAGGATGCTATTTGTCGGGCGGGACACTAGAATTGACCCGTCGCTGATGTTGGCGTCCACTTTTTCCCATGTCGAAACCCACCGACAAATCCGCGCAAGAAGCCCCCAATGCCGTGGCCCGCTTCGAGCAGTCGCTCGATGAACTGGAGTCGCTGGTGCAACGCATGGAAAAAGGCGACCTGACGCTGGATGAATCCCTGGCCGCCTATGAGCGCGGCGTGGGTCTGTACCGGACCTGCCAGACCGCGCTGGAACAGGCCGAACTGCGCGTCAAGTTGTTGACCGATCCCCTCGATCCGGATCACGCCGAGCCTTTCGACGATGGCCAATGACACCCGCGCCCGTTGGCAGCATTGGGCGCAACGGTGTGAACAGCAGTTGGATCAGGCCATCCAGGCCCGTGCTCAGCTTGCACCGCACCTGGCCAAGGCCATGGCCTACGCCAGTCTAGGTGGCGGCAAACGCATGCGCCCGCTGCTGGTCTACGCCACCGGCACCAGCCTGGGCGCCGATGAAGCCGACTTGGATGCCGCCGCTGCCGCGGTCGAACTGATCCACGCCTATTCACTGGTACACGACGATCTGCCAGCCATGGACAACGACGGCATGCGCCGGGGCAAACCCACCGTGCACGTGGCCTTCGATGAAGCCACCGCGATTCTGACTGGCGACGCCCTGCAGGCCCTGGCTTTTGAGGTGTTGCTGGAGACCCGGGCCGAAGTGGCGAGCGTGCTGGCGATGGCCCGCACTCTGGCTTCGGCCATCGGCCTGGAAGGCATGGCTGCCGGCCAGGCCATCGACTTGGCTGGAGTGGGGCAAACCTTGTCACTGGATCGTCTGCGTACCATGCACGCGGCCAAGACCGGCGCCCTGATCCGGGCCTCGGTGGCCTTGGGCGCACTCGTTGCCCAGGCTGATGCGGACATCCGGGCACGTCTGGATGACTTTGCCCAGGACCTGGGTCTGGCCTTCCAGATTCGCGATGACATCCTCGATATCGAAGGCGCCTCCGAGCAACTGGGCAAGACCGCCGGCAAGGATGCCGCCAATGCCAAACCCACCTATCCTGCTCTGCTCGGCCTCGATGGCTCGTGCGCCTTGCTGATGCAACTGCAAACCCGCATGCACGCAGCCCTGGACGGGCTTGCTGCTGACACGAACGAACTTCGCCACCTGGCCGATTTCGCCGCCCAGCGTACGCATTGATCCTTGGCGCTCGCCGGGACAACCGCTCACCACCGCCTTCTGCCAGAATCACGGCTCTGGTCATCCGAAAATGCCCGTAATGAGCGCCACTCCAGCGTCCCGCAATTCCACGGCTCGCGTGCTGTTTGCCAGCCTGATCGGTACCACGATCGAGTTTTTCGATTTCTACATCTACGCCACCGCCGCCGTACTGGTGTTCCCGGTGCTGTTTTTCCCGGGCGACAACCCCACCACCTCCACCCTGCAATCGCTGGCCACGTTCGCGCTGGCCTTTTTCGCCCGGCCCGTGGGCTCGGTGATCTTTGGCCACTTCGGCGACCGGGTCGGGCGCAAGGCCACCCTGGTAGCGGCGTTGCTGACCATGGGCATTTCCACCGTGGTGATCGGCTTGCTGCCGACCTACGCCAGCATCGGCATCGCCGCGCCCATCCTGCTGGCGCTGTGTCGTCTGGGCCAGGGTCTGGGCCTGGGCGGAGAATGGGGTGGCGCGGTTCTGCTGGCGACCGAAAACGCCCCGCCGGGCAAACGCGCCTGGTACGGCATGTTTCCGCAACTGGGAGCACCGATCGGTTTTCTTTGCTCGACCGGCAGTTTTCTGCTGCTGGCACATTTTCTGAGCAATGAGCAATTCCTGGCCTGGGGCTGGCGCAGCCTGTTTATCGCCAGCTCGGTGCTGGTGGTAGTGGGCCTGTGGGTGCGACTGCGGATCGAGGAAACCCCGGACTTCCGCGCCGCCATGGCCCGGGAAGCACCAGTTCGGCTGCCGATGGCCACGGTCCTGACCCAGCATCCGCAGGCCCTGATCGCCGGCACCTTTGCCGCCGTGGCGACCTTCGTGCTGTTTTACCTGATGACCGTATTCACCCTGAGCTGGGGCACCAGTGCGCTGGGCTATTCGCGCGAAGCTTTTCTGGTGATGCAGATGATCGGGGTCGTGTTTTTTGCCCTGACGATCCCGATTGCGGCGGTCTGGGCTGATCGCCATGGCCGCCGCATCACCTTGATCCTGGCCAGCGCCGCCATCGCCGTGTTCGGTCTGCTGCTGGAACCCCTGTTCGCCACCGGCAGCCCCGTGGCCACGGTGGTGTTCCTGGCCATCGGTCTGGCTTTGATGGGCTTTACCTACGGCCCACTGGGCACGGCCCTGGCGGAAATCTTCCCGACCCGGGTGCGTTATACCGGGGCATCGATGAGCTTCAACCTGGCCGGCATCCTGGGCGCCTCGCTGGCCCCATACGCGGCCACGTGGCTGGCTTCACGCTATGGCCTGGCGGCGGTGGGGTACTATCTGTCGATTGCGGCCGTGGTCAGCCTGATGGCATTCGTGTCCATCCGCCCCCGACCGCAGGCCGTTTGAACCATCAGCCCGGGGTTGCCCATGATCACGCGCCGCCAATACCTTTCCGCCTGTCTGGCCGCTGGTGTCAGCCTGGTCTTGCCGACCCGGCACCTGCTTGCCGCTGATGCACCCCTGGCCCTGGGCACCAAGCCCATTCCGGGTACTCAGGAAAATCTACCGATGGTGGGCCTGGGCAGTTCCGCCAGTTTTGCCCAGATGGCCGGATCGGACGACCACACCGGCCTGGCCGAGGTTTTGCACGCCTTGATCGACAATGGCGGCACGCTGTTTGATACCGCCCCCAGCTACGGAGCCTCCGAAGCTGTCGCCGGTGGTCTGGTACGCGAATCAGGATTGGCTGACAAATTCTTCTGGGCCACCAAGCTCAATGTAGCCGGACGCGATGGTGGCAGTGCCGACCCAGACGCCGCACGGGCGCAACTGGAGACCTCGTTCCAGCGTATCGGCAAGGATCCCATCGACCTGGTCCAGGTCCACAATATGGGCGACCCGGAAACCCAGCTGGCCTTGCTGCGCGAGTACAAGGAAGCCGGGCGCATCCGTTATCTGGGCATCACCACCACCTTCGCCAACCAGTACGCGCATCTGGAACAGGTGATGCAGGCCGAGGCTCTGGATTTCATCGGCATCGACTACGCCATCGACAATCGCGGCATGGAAGAACGCATCCTGCCGCTGGCGCAGGAACGCGGCATCGCCGTGCTGGTCTACGCTCCGTTCGGTCGCACCCGCCTGTGGCAAACCGTGCGCGATACACCCTTGCCGGCATGGGCTGCCGAATTTGATGCCCATACCTGGGCCCAGTTCTTCCTGAAGTTCGTGCTCTCCCATCCGGCCGTCACCGCCACCACCCCGGCCACGACCAAGGTCAAGCACCTGGTCGACAACCTCGGCGGTGGCATGGGTCGCTTCCCCGACGCCGACCAGCGTCAACGCATGATCGATCTGATCGAAAATCTTTGATCCATGAGCAACCCCGAAAACCACGGTTTCACCCTCGACCCCGAGGACAACGAACGTCTGGCCAATTTGTGCGGACCCTGTGACGAACACCTGCGCCTGATCGAACTGCGCCTGGGCGTGGAGATCATCAATCGCGGCTTCGTGTTCCAGGTCATCGGCGCCGAAACCGCGGCCCGCGCCACCGAGCGCTTGCTGCGCACGCTTTACGAGCAAGCCCGGAACACGGTACTGGAACCGCGTCTGATACATCTGGCCCTGCAGGAATCGGGCATCGAGCAAAAGATCCAGGCCCACGCCGAGAAAGCTGCCGAATCGGCCCAGGATGTCGCCATCAAGACCCGTCGCGGCACCATCCGCGGGCGCGGTCCCAACCAGGTGCGCTACCTGCACGCCATCGCTACCCACGATGTCAATTTCGGCATCGGCCCGGCCGGCACCGGCAAGACCTTTCTGGCCGTGGCCAGCGCCGTCGAAGCCTTGAACCAGGAACGCATGCAACGTCTGATCCTGGTGCGCCCGGCGGTCGAGGCGGGCGAGAAGCTCGGTTTTCTGCCGGGCGATCTGAGCCAGAAGGTCGATCCCTATCTGCGCCCGCTTTACGATGCCCTGTATGAAATGCTGGGTGTGGAAAAGGTCATGCGCCTGATGGAGCGCAACGTGATCGAAGTGGCCCCGCTGGCCTATATGCGCGGGCGCACCCTCAACGACGCCTGGGTGATCCTGGATGAAGCCCAGAACACCACCATCGAACAGATGAAGATGTTTTTGACCCGCATCGGCTTTGGTTCCACCGCCGTGATCACCGGCGATCTGACCCAGACCGATCTGGCCAAGGGCCAAAAATCGGGCCTGCGCGATGCCATCGAGGTCTTGCGTGAGGTCGAAGGCATCAGCTTCACCTTTTTCACCGCCAACGACGTGGTCCGCCACCCGCTGGTGGCCCGCATCGTGCGGGCCTATGAAGCCCGTTCGGGAGATCGGTCATGAACCGCTTGCACGACGAACTGCTGGAGCTGGAGCTGGGCGTCAGCTACGGCCTGCCTCGACGCGGCCTGCCGGCCAGTGTGTCCTTTCGCCGCTGGGTTACGGCAGCCCTGGCCGGGCGCATCCGTCGTGCCGACCTGGCCTTGCGCGTGGTCGATGCCGACGAGGGTCTGGCCCTGAAC
>CAYRJS010000222.1:0-4818 GCA_964424535.1 uncultured Aquimonas sp. | reverse complement strand
TGGCGGTGGCCGCGTTCAACCTGGTGTCGTCCCTGATCATGCTGGTGACCGACAAACAGGCCGATATCGCCATCCTGCGCACGCTGGGGCTCAGTCCCGGCTCGGTCATGGCCGTATTCGTGGTGCAGGGCACCTTGATCGGGGTCAGCGGTATCGTCCTGGGTGTCGTGGGCGGGGTACTGCTGACCAACAACCTTGATGCGATCATGCACCTGATCGAAAAGATCCTGGGCTTTGAATTGATGCCCGCCGATGTCTACTACATCAGCGGCGGCATCCCGACCGACCTGCGCCCGGACAATATCATGGCCATCGCCGGGATCGCCTTTGGCATGTGCACGCTGGCCACGCTGTATCCGGCCTGGCGCGCTTCCCGTACCGACCCGGCGGCGGCTCTGCGTTATGAGTAAATCCATCGACAGCGCCGTGATCCGCTGCCAGGGCCTGGGCAAGGTTTATGCCGAGGGTGGCCTTGATACGGCGGTCTTTTCCGGTCTGGAACTGACCGTGGCACGCGGGGAAACCGTGGCCATCGTCGGGGCTTCAGGGGCCGGCAAGAGCACCTTGCTGCATATTCTTGGCGGCCTGGATACGCCGACCCGGGGTGAGGTGTTCGTCGCCGGTGAGGCCATGAGCCGGCTGTCCAATGCTGCCCGTGGCCGCTTGCGCAACCGTGCCCTGGGCTTTATCTACCAATTCCATCACCTGTTGCCCGAGTTCACCGCCCTGGAAAACGTGATGATGCCCCTGCTGATCCGGCGCACCCCAATGGCTGAAGCCGAGGCCGCAGCCAAGACCCTGCTGGAGCGGGTCGGGTTGGGGGCACGCCTGGTGCACAAGCCGGGGGAATTATCCGGTGGTGAACGCCAGCGTTGTGCCGTGGCCCGTGCCTTGGTCACCCGACCAGCCTGCGTGCTGGGCGATGAGCCGACCGGCAATCTCGATGAAAAGACCGCGGCCCAGGTCTATGCCCTGATGCTGGAGCTCAATCGCGAGATCGGCACCAGCTTCGTTCTGGTCACCCATGACCGCAAGCTGGCCCGGACCATGGATCGCACCCTGGAACTGGCCGGCGGCAGCTTGCACGAGCTGGCCGCGGACGCGGTGTAAGACGTGCCTGCCCTCGGGTTGAACCCTGCGGGCGCAGCATCGCCGCCACGGCTGGATCTCCAGGTGGCCCTGGGTCTGGTCATCGGAGCCTTGGCTGGCTTGGCCTTGCCATCGGCACCACCGGCCTGGGTCAATGTGGCTGTTCTGGTCGTGGGATTGGTGGTCTTGCTGTATCGACCCCAGCTGCGTTTTGTTGCCGGCCTGGCCATCGGTATCGGCTGGGCCGTGCTGGTGGCCACTACGGTGATGCAGGCACGTTTGCCGGTGGCGCTGGAGGGCCAGGATCTGGTGCTCGAAGGCCGGGTGCTGGATCTGCCGCGACAGGAACCTGGCCAGGTGCGTTTCCAGTTTCAGGTGGAACAGGGCGAAGGTGAGGCCGAAGTGCTGGTTGGTCGACGTCTGCGCCTGGCTTGGTATCGCTCCGAAACCGTACCCGAGCCGGGCAGCCGCTGGCGTCTGGCGGTACGTCTCAAGCGCCCGCGTGGCACCCTCAATCCCGGTGGCCAGGACTTTGAGCGCCGTGCCCTGGAACAACGCATCGCCGCCACCGGCTATGTGCGCGAAAGCCCGGACAACATCGAATTGAAACCTTCTGGTGGCATCGATGCTCTGCGCTTGCGCCTGGCCGATGCCATCGCTGCGGCTGTTGCGGCACCGCGGGCGCGTTTCGTGCAGGCTCTGGCCGTGGGTGATACCCGAGGCTTGGACGCAGAGGACTGGCAAGTGCTGCGCGCCACCGGCATCGCCCATCTGGTGGCCATATCCGGCTTGCATATCGGCATTGCCGCAGGCTTCGGGGCCTTGCTCATGCGTTGGCTGTATCGACGCAGGCCACGCCTGGGCCTGCGCTTGCCCTTGCCGCAGGCCGCGGCTCTGGCGGCGCTTTTGCTGGCGGGCACCCATGCCGCCCTGGCCGGGTTTGCCTTGCCGACCCAGCGCGCCCTGCTGATGATCGCGGCGGCCCTGCTGGCGGTGTTGTCGCGTCGCGCCTTCCACCCCTCGCAAGCCTTTGCCCTGGCCTTGATCGGCGTCCTCGCGTTCGATCCCCTGGCCGTGCTCAATGCCGGATTCTGGCTGTCGTTCCTGGGCGTGGCCTGGTTGTTGTGGTGCCTGCCGCCGGTGGGTCGGCAGTCGTGGTGGCGGGCGCTGGTTTCCATGCAGGGCGTGCTGACCATCGGCTTGCTGCCCTTGACGGTCTGGTTCTTCGGGCAGGCCTCGGTAGCCGGGCCGTTGTGCAATCTTGTTGCCGTACCATGGGCCAGCCTGGTGGTGGTACCGATAACCCTGCTTGGTACCTTGCTGGAGCTGGTCATTCCCGGAGCTGGCAGTTGGCTGTTCCAGTTGGCAGCCTGGTTGATGCAGGGCCTGTGGAACCTGATGGAACCAGTCGCCGCCTGGCACGGGTCGATGGTCTACCTGCCCGAACCTTCATTGGGCGCCCTGGTGCTGGCCTTGCTGGGAGCGTTCTGGTTGCTGCTGCCACGCGGGATTCCGGGCAAGCTTCTGGCCGTGCTCCTGTTCGTGCCTTTGTTGTTTCCGCGTCTGTCGCCACCACCGCCAGGCAGTATCGACCTCAGCCTGCTCGATGTCGGGCAGGGGTTGTCGGTATTGGTGCGGACCGAACACCATGCCGTGCTGTTTGATGCCGGGCCGGCGTTCCCCGGCGGTCTGGACATGGGCGAGGCCGTCGTGGTGCCGGCCTTGCGGGCCCTGGGCGTCGGCAAACTCGACCTGTTGCTGGTCAGCCATGGCGACAATGATCACGCCGGCGGCGTGGCAGCGGTGAAACGCGCTTATGCGCCTGGACACGTTCTGGTTTCGCGCAAGCACGTCGAAACCGATGAGACGGCCTGCCAGAAAGGCCAGACCTGGCATCTGGATGGTGTCACCATGCGCATCCTGCATCCGCCCGAGTTTTTCCCCTATCTGGCCAATGACAGCTCCTGCGTGCTGCGGGTCGAAGTCGATGGCCAGGGTCTGGTGCTCCTGCCGGGTGATATCGGCAAGGTGGTCGAACAACGCCTGGTACGCGAGCAAACCCGGGCCCTTCCAGCCACCGTGCTGGTCATACCCCACCACGGCAGTCGAACCTCATCCGCGCCCGAGTTCATCGACGCGGTAGCGCCGGACCTGGCCCTGATCGGATCAGGCCATCGCAACCGCTTTGATTTGCCGCGCGCCGATGTCGTGGCGCGTTATCAGGAACGGGATATCGAGGTTCTCGATACCGCTCAAGCAGGTGCCGTGCATCTACGCCTGGACCGCAACGGCATCCGGGCCCTGCGCACCGAACGCAGGCAACGTCCTGCGCTGTGGCGAGAACCCTGATTCTGTCAGACACCCAAAGAAAGGCGACATAGAGTTGTGCTTCAGGCAAAACCGGACCGCTTGAATGCTAAAATGAACGCAGCAACTTGTATCGTTGCGGCAGCATCACTAAACTTCGCCCCCTTCGCAGCATTGCATGATGCAGCCGGGCGCCATCTTCGCCCCACGCGCGTGTCGAATGACCGGGCCGTTAGCTCAGTGGTAGAGCAGTTGGCTTTTAACCAATTGGTCGATGGTTCGAACCCATCACGGCCCACCATCCCGGATCAACTCGCCAACCGGCTGTATCGCGCCGGTTGGCAAGCGTGCGCGTTCTTCAATCGACGTTCTGCAGGTCGAGCAGGTGCGTTTGCTGGCTGGCGAAATAGGCGGCGAGATTGACGATGTCCTCATCGCTCAGGGTGCTGGCGAAGCCGGCCATGATGGGGTTGTCGCGGGTGCCGGAGCGGTAGTCGTGCAGGGCCTTTTCGAGGTAGTCCGCGTACTGGCCGGCGAGCAGGGGATATTGCGGATCGCCGATGCCATTGCCATCAATGCCGTGGCAGGCCTGGCAGACGGCAGCCTTGGCTTTGCCGGCATCGACATCGGCCTTGGGGGCGGCGGTGGCGAGCATCGGAAAGACGAGGGCAGCGGCCAGCAGGAAAGCAGGGCGGTTCATGGGGTGGCTCCTTGGTTGCCGGTGTTCAGGCTGGACAGGTAACTGGCGATATCGGCGATGTCCTGATCGGAGAAACTGCTGGCCTGGGCACCCATGGTCGGATGCTTGCGGTTGCCGTTCTTGTACTCCGTCAGGGCGGCCACCAGATAGTCGTAGGTCTGGCCACCAATCTTGGGAACGTGGTAGTGCGGATAGGCATTCTTGTAGCCGGTGATGCCGTGGCAGCCTGTGCAGGTGTAGACCTTGAGTTTCCCGGCGTCGATATCGCCCTGGGCGAATGCGGCAGGGGTGGCGACAAGAAAAGCGAGGCTGACGGCAAAGCGAAGAATAGGCATGGATGAGATCCCGATGCGATGAAGAATACGCACGCCCCGGTTCGTTCCGACGTGCGTGCCCACGCAAGTATACGCATGGAGCCGTGGCGTTCACCAGCCATTGTGGCCAGGTCATGCCGACAATGGGAAGAACGGAAGAATATCAACAGTGCATGAATTCCCGGGTTGAGCGCATGACTTGCGACATGCGCACCACGACCACGCAAGCCGCAAACTGGCGTCACAAATCTGATGCCGCGCGCGATAAATCGGCCGCTCTGAGCTTGATAAATGCGCGTTGAGGAAATTGCACCACGGGCAAGATAATTGCGCCCTGTGCAATTCCAACCCGACTTACTTCCACGTCCGATAGATCATTTCGCGTCTTGCTGCTCCCTTGCCGCCACC
>CAYRJS010000221.1:0-4827 GCA_964424535.1 uncultured Aquimonas sp. | reverse complement strand
GCTGCCCACGAAGCCGTCATCACCCGCACCGGCCAATGGCTGGGGCCGGGCTGGGTGCGGATCGTGGGCACCCGTGAAGCCGGGCAGGGTGCCCTGGTACGCGAGCGGGAAATCCAGGCCCTGCGCAGCCGCATCGAAACCCTGGGTACGGACGAGACCACCCTGGTCGAACAGATCGCGCAACTGCGTGAACACCAGGCCGAAGCCGAACAGCAGCGCGAAGATGCCCAGCGCGCCTTGTATCTGGCGCATCGCAGCGTCGCCGAACTGGCCGGGCAATTGCAGGGCCAGCAAGGCAAGCTCGATACCTCCAGAACGCGGCTGCAACAGATCGATACCGAGCTGGAACAATTGCAGTTGACCTCCCGCGAGGCCAGCGAGCGCGCCCGCGAGGCACACCAGCAACTGGAACAAGCCCTGTCCCGCATGGGTGAACTGGAGCAGACGCGCCAGACCCTGGACGCGGAACGCCGGGAACGGGTCGAACAACGCGACCTGGCCCGGGGCAATGCCAGCCAGACCCGCACCGCCACCCAGGAATTGAACCTGGCCCTGCAAACCGCACGCACCCGACTGGCCGCACTGGACCAGGCCCAGGTGCGCATGCGCCACCAGCGCGAGCAGTTGCAACAGCGCCAATCAGCAGTGAACGAGCAACTGGCTGCCGGCGATGCCCCGGTGCAGGCTCTGGAAGAAGCCCATCAGGTTTGCCTGGCCCAGCGCGTCCAGGCCGATGAAGCCCTGGCCGTCGCCCGTTCCGGTATCGAGGACATCGATGCCCAGTTGCGCCAGCACGAATCCCTGCGCCAGCATGCCGACCAGTTGGCCCTGGAATTACGCGAAACCATCGCCCAGCAGCGCATCAGCGAACGCGACTTTGTCCTGCGTCTCGAAAACCTGGTCGAGGCCATTGCCGCTGCCGAACTCGAAGTCGAGACCGTGTTGGCGCAATTGCCTGAAGACGCCCATGTCGAGGCCTGGAAGCAGGATGTGGAAAAGCTCGAGCAGCGTATTCGCCGGTTGGAACCGGTCAATCTGGCAGCCATTTCCGAGCACGCCGAGGTGGAAAAGCGCAAGCAGTATCTGGATGCGCAAAACACCGATCTGGTGACCGCGCTGGAGGCTCTGGAAGGAGCCATCAAGAAGATCGACCGGGAAACCCGGGGCCGCTTCAAGGACACCTTCGAGCGCGTCAATACCGGTATCCAGGCCCTGTATCCGCGCCTGTTCGGTGGCGGTCACGCCTATCTGGAACTGACCGGCGAAGACCTGCTCGATACCGGTGTGGCGATCATGGCGCGCCCGCCCGGCAAGCGGGTTTCCAATATCTCTCTGCTGTCCGGCGGGGAAAAGGCCATGACCGCGGTGGCCCTGGTGTTTTCCATCTTCCAGCTCAACCCGGCGCCGTTTTGCATGCTTGATGAGGTCGATGCGCCTTTGGACGAGGCCAACGTCGGGCGCTTTTCCGCACTGGTGGCCGAAATGAGCGAAAAAGTGCAATTTCTCTTTGTCACCCACAACAAATCCACGATGGAGGCCGCCCGCCAACTGGCTGGGGTCACCATGCGCGAACCTGGCGTCTCGCGTCTGGTTTCGGTCGATCTGGCCGAAGCCGCGCGTCTGGCCGGAGCCGACTGAACCCGTTTCGGAGCAAATGGATGAACTGGAACCCTGATATCGGAATTCCGCTGGCCATCGCCGGCATTTTGGCCTTGATCGCCCTGGCCATCTTCGGCCGTCCCCGTGACAAATCCAGCCAGGGCCACCGGGTCGATGGCAAACGACCGGCGCGTGACGAGGGTGGCCGTCGCGAGCCGCGCCTGCACACAGATGCATTGCGCGATACCGATGAGGCGGTTGATGCTGATTCCGATTTCGAACCGAACTTCGATGCCGATGACACTTCTGCTGAAACCGACGAACAACGCGGCCGCCGTACCGAAGAAGCGCCAAGTCGCATCGTCAGCCTGTTCGTCGCCGCTCGTGGTGACACCCTGATCGATGGCGCCAGCATTGTGGTGGCGGCGGAAAAGGCCGGCCTGGTCTATGGCGACATGGGCATCTTCCACCGTCTGGTCGAAGGCCAGCCCGATGAAGAACCCATTTTCAGCGTGGCCAACATGGTCAAACCCGGGCATTTCGATCTGCGCCATGTGCACGATATCGAAACCCCCGGCCTGACCTTTTTCATGACCCTGCCAGGCCCGGTCTCGGCTCTGGATGCCTGGGAGGCCATGCTGCCCACGGCCCAACGCATGGCCGAACTGCTCGATGCCGTGGTCCTGGATGAGGAACGCAACGGCCTGGGACGTCAGCGCATCGCCCATATCCGCAACGATCTGCGCAACTTCGATCGCGAACAGGAAAAAGCTGCCAACCGGCCCTGGTAATACCGGCGGCGGCGACCGCATCCACCCCGGACCTGTGGCACAGGCACGCTGGTGTCGGGCTGGCTACCATGGCAGCCGGTTCCTGATGGGTCATTCCTGCCATGCGCATCCTTGTCCTGCTTTCCGGCTTGCTGCTGTCGGCTGCACTCGCGGCGCAAACGCCCGGTTATTTCCGTTACCCCGCCATCCACGGCGATACCGTGGTCTTCACTGCCGAAGGTGATTTGTGGGCGGTTTCAGCCCAGGGCGGCAGCGCCCGTCGCTTGACTACCCATGCGGCGGAAGAAAGCCGGCCCGCCATTTCTCCCGATGGCCGGCAACTGGCCTTTACCGCCAACTACGCCGCCGCCGAAGAGGCCTATGTCATGCCTCTGGCCGGGGGCGAACCGCGCCGCATCAGTTTTGAAAACAGCCGCGCCCTGGTGCTGGGTTGGACGGCCCAGGGTCAGGTGCTGTACGGCACTTTGGCCCCGGGTGGTACCGGCGGCAGCCAGCGCGTGGTGGTGAGCGTTGATCCGGTCAGCCTGGAGCGGCAAACCCTGCCCTTGGCCGAGGCCAACGATGCGGTTTTGTCCGCCGATGGCCGAACTCTGTATTTCGTGCGCTTCGGCCTGGGCGTCACCAACGACAATGCCCGCGCCTACCGGGGCGGAGCGCTGTCGCAACTGTGGCGCTTTGATCTGATCTCGGGTACCGAAGCCGAGCGTATCGGCCCACAAGACGTCAATCTGCGTCGACCAATGCTGGCCGGTGGACAGCTCTACGTGATTGCCGATCCGGCCAAGCGCGATGTCATCGCCCATCTGGATCCGGCCAGCGGCACCTTGACCCCGTTGCCGGTCGCACAGGATTTTGATGTGCGTTATGCCAGTGCTACCGATACCGGCATCGTCTACCAGTCCGGCGCCAACCTGCGTCTGTTTGATCTGAACAGCCGACAGGATCGTGCCGTGCCGGTGCATCTGACTTCGGATTTTGCCCAGCTCCAGCCGCGTTGGCTGGACAATCCCCTCACGTTTTATGAGGGCAGCGCTTTTGCCAGCGATGGCGAGCGCGTGGCTGTGGTGGCGCGTGGGCGCGTCCTCCTGGCCGGGACCGGGTCCAAACGGCGGGTGGAATTGGGTGTACCCGAGGGCGTACGGGTGTCCTTTCCGGCGTTTTCACCCAAAGGCGATTATTTGTACGTGGTTTCCGATGCCAGTGGCGAAGAGGAAATCTGGCGGTATCCCGTCGATGGCGCGCAGTCGGCTCGCCAACTCACCCACGATGGTTCGACCCAGCGCAACGGCATTTTCGTGTCCCCCGATGGCAAATGGCTGGCCCATACCGACAAGCGCGGCCGGTTGTGGCTGCTGGATCTGGTCGGTGGTGGCAACCAGGTCATCGATGATGGTGGACCCGATGGCAATGAGGGTTACGACGCCGTGCGCTGGTCCCCCGACAGTCGCGCCTTGGCGCTGGTGCGGGCCACCGGCACCAGCGAGCGCAACCGCCTGGGTCTGTACTCATTGGAGCGCAAGGAACTGGTCTGGCTGAGCAGCGACAACTATGTTTCCGGCTCCCCGGTCTTCAGTCCGGATGGACAGTGGCTGTGGTTCCTGTCCGAGCGCGAATTCAGCCTCGCCAATGGCTCGCCCTGGGGTGATCGCAATACCGGCCCGTTCTTCGACCGGCGCGCCCGCATCTATGCCCTGGCCCTGCAGGCCGATGCCCGCTTCCCGTTCCAGGCCCCGGACGAACTCCAGGCCAAACCGGATGCGGAAGCCAAGCCCGGCAAGGGCAATGCCGCGATCAAGCCCGTGCAATGGGCCGGCCTGGCCCAGCGCCTGTACGAGGTACCGATCCCGGCGGGCAACTATTCCGACCTGGAGGCCGATGCCAAACGTCTGTATTTCCTGGAACGCAGTGGCCGCACCCGCAACTTGCGCAGCCTGGCGTTCGATACGGAAAAGGCCAAGGTGGAAACCTTTGCCGAGGACGTGGCCGAATATGCCCTGGCTGTCGAAGCCGGCAAACTGTTCTACCGCAGCGGCGCCAAATGGCCGGGCAAGCCCGGCACCTTCCGCATCGTCGAAGCCGGCACCACTGCCCCCAAGGATCTGTCCGACGCCAGCGTGCGCCTGGATGGTTGGCGTTTGCGCATCGACCCCAAGGCCGAATGGCGGCAAATGTTTGATGACGCCTGGCGCATGCACCGCGATCATTTCTTCGATGCCAAGCTGCGTGGCGTCGATTGGCCGGCCACCCGCGCTCGTTACGCACCGTTGCTGGAGCAGGTGACCGATCGCATCGAACTGGACGATCTGCTGGCACAGATGATGGGTGAACTGGGCGCGCTGCATTCGCAAGTGCGTGGCGGCGAGTTCCGCAAAGCCAGCGAAACCCCCGGATTTGCCAGCCTGGGCGCGCGCTTTGTCCGTGTGGCTTCCGGCTGGAA
>CAYRJS010000220.1:0-4845 GCA_964424535.1 uncultured Aquimonas sp. | reverse complement strand
GGAGGAAGACGAAATCCTGCTCGAGCGCGACATTTCCTTCTCCGAAACGGCCGTGTTGGCCAAGACGGCCGAGGAGCGGGCCATGTTCAACGACATGCAGGGCGACGTGACCCAGCAGGTCATGCGCCGCCTGGCGTCGGTCAAATCCATCTGATGCAGGTCGCGGCGGCACAGTTGCCCGCGCACCTGCAAAAAGGCCTGCGCAGCCTTTACACGGTGCACGGTGACGAACCCCTGCTGGTGCAGGAAGCCTGCGACGCCATCCGCCAAGCGGCCCGGGCGCAAGGCTACACCGAGCGCACGGTGCACACGGTGGCGGGCGCGCACGTCGACTGGAGCGCGGTGCTGGCCAGTGGCGGCTCGCTGAGCCTGTTCGCCGATCGGCAGATCGTCGAGGTCCGCATTCCCGGCGGCAAGCCGGGCAAGGACGGCTCGCAGGCCCTGCAGCAGTTGGCCGAATCGGCCGAGGGCAATGACAGCCTGCTGATGCTGGTCGTGCTGCCCAGGCTCGATGGCATGACCTTGAAGGGGGCCTGGTTCGGCGCGCTCGATGCCCGTGGGGTGACGATCAAGGTCGATGCGGTGGAGCGCCAGGCCCTGCCGGGCTGGATCGCCCAGCGGCTGCAGGCGCAAGGCCAGCATGTGGCGCCGGGCGAGGCGGGCCAGCGCACGCTGCAGTTCTTCGCCGATCGGGTCGAGGGCAACCTGCTGGCCGCGCACCAGGAGATCCAGAAGCTGGGTCTGCTGTACCCGGCGGGTGAACTGTCTTTCGAGCAGGTCGAGGGCGCGGTGCTCAATGTGGCGCGCTACACGCCTTTCAAGCTGGCCGAGGCGGTGCTGGCCGGGCAGGTATTGCGCGCGCAGCGCATGCTGGACGGCCTGCAGGCCGAAGGCGAGGCGCCGGTGCTGGTGCACTGGGCGCTGGCCGAGGACATCCGCACCCTGCACCGCGTGCGCCTGGCGCTGGACGCGGGGCGCCCGCTGCCGATGGCCTTGCGCGAGAGCCGCGTCTGGGGCGTGCGCGAAAAGCTCATGGAGCGCGTGCTGCCGCTGCTGGGCGCGGCCACCCTGGGCAAGTGGCTGGACGACGCCCATGCGGTGGACGGCATCGTCAAAGGCCTCAAGGCCGACGGCTGGCCGGCCGACCCGTGGCAGGCTTTGCAGCAGATGGCCATGCGCGTCGTGAATGAAGTGAGTATTCCTGCGCGCCGTTGAACAGCCCAGGCGGCGGTGAAGCAGAACAAGGCGGGTTGCCGCAGACAGTGCTACAGCATGGCAAGGCGACCTCGCAACGCAGTCATGAGTTTGAAGGTGAAGCCGAATCAGTCGTTGTTGGCATCGTCTGGCGTAGCCTTCCGGCAATTGTCCGCGGCGTTGACGACGATGCGGCGACTGTTGTCGAACGCCACATGGAGAACGTGGACGCCGGGCTGGACGGTGTTCCAGCCGGAGAGCGTGATACATGAGGCGGTCGCGATCCTCAGGCTGCTTTGGCGGCCCCGGAAATGGCGCAGCACGATGGCATTGCTGGCGTCTGGTGTGGTCGCCAGATCGTTGACCTGGACGAGGGAGAGCGTCACGTCCTTGGGAAAATGCACGCTGACTTCCACGATATCGCCCAGTTTCGCCTGGGCCTGTATTTCTTCTTTCAGATGGGCCGGGCGTGCCTCGGCGAATTGCTTCATGCCGTCCACGCGGCCTCGCCAGGCATCGACGTTCTTGTGCGATTCCCAGCGCGCGATATGGTGGGGGATTTCCTGCTGGAAGGTTTGTGCGTAGTCCTCGATGAAGCGGGTGACCCGTGCCGATTGGAACTGGGTGTTGAGCAGGTCGATGAATCGGTCGAAGAAGCGCTTTCTGAAGCCTGGGTCCTTCATGAGCGTTCTGAACAGCAGGGTGCTCCAGGACAGGTCGCGACGCTCTCGGGGGCCGACCTCGGAGAGCAAGCCGGTCAGAAGGAGGGATTCGGGGTTCAGGAAGGCGGCATCGAGATCGTGCATGGCCCAGTGCCAGGTGGCGAAGCCGGCCGTCGCCTTGGCAGCTTGCGCATCACGCACCTTCCAGGCCAGGGTGTTGTTGAAAGGCCAGTCGACATTGGCCGCGTAGATATTGGCGATGTAATGGTCGATGAAACTGTCGAGGTCGATGTGGCGCTTCGCTTCCGCCTGCATGCCGCTGCCAGCCCGCTCGAGGGCGGAGATGATGCCCGTCCATGTCGGGTCGAGCCCTTCGTTCTTTCTTTTGACCCCGAAGTTTTGCTCGAGAAGGATGTTCGAATCCTTGGTTTGTGCTATTTCGGCAAAATGATCCTCGGACAATCGTTCCCGGAGGTTGTAGATGCCCCAGTATTCCCCATTGATGAACACAGTCGCGCCGATGCTGCGCGAAACCTCGGCCTTCAGGCCGTCGAGAACGCGTTGAAGCACGGCATCCCTGAATAGGGTGCCGGTTCTGTCGTTGCCAGAATTCCGGACGATGATTTGTTTTGGCGCGAAAGGCCGGCCGAAATCCAGAGGCAGGGTGACGCGCTCTGCGCCGTAGCGCTTCTTGGCGTGGATGCGGAAGGATTTATTGGGCGCGGCCCGGCTGAAGGCGCCGTGAATCCTCAGCCCGGCATTCATGCTGGGGATACGGGAAGCCCCGGCGTCGCCCGGGCTGAACCATTCGAGGTGGATGCGGCGTTCGGAGGCTTCGCCCTTGGCCTGCCAGTTCGCGTCGGCTGTGCCCGCCGTGGCGGTAAACCGATGGGCGCGCCGGCGCCAGGCGTCGAATCTCTTGCCGGCGACCATGACGCCCGTTTCGTGGCTGAACAGGTCGCGCGGGTCGGCCGTGACGGCCAGGATGGGCAGCGGGAACCGGGCGGAATTGCCGAAGAAGTAGGTCTGCGTGACGACTTCGCTCTTGATGCCCTGGGGACCGACGGCCACTGCCCGGACGACCACCGCCTTGTCAATGAACCCATTGGCGGCGCGAGAGTGCGGCGGCACCGGGCGTCCCGTCAGTCAATGTTCGCTGAACTCGAGGAACTCGTCCCAGATGCGGTGCAGGCCGAGACGGTCAGGATCGTCCGCGGCTGTTTTCAGGTGCGTGACAGGTTGGTCGCCATAGGTGGTCGTGATGCCTGCGTAGGTGCCGACGCCCGTCATGGCGCGCGCCATCTTGATGGGCGAGCGGTAGTGATGGGTCGTCAGCGGGATGGTGGCCAGGGTGCCGTCGGCGCTTTTGGGTGAACGTTGGTACGAGGTCTTGTATTCGAGCGTTTGCTGGAAGGGTGGCTCCGTGCGCGGCATGGACCCGTCCAGCGTGTAGTAGATGCCGACACCTGCGTCCGGATGGTACAGGCGCAGCATGAACGTATTCGGGTGGAAGCCGGCGGCGTGGGAAAATTCGGGCGGGCTGATGATGGCCTGGGCGCTGGCAATGGCCGTCCATGCGACAGTGGTCAGGGCAGCCAGCCAAGCCGGCAGACGCCGCTTTAGCGAAAGGCGGGTGAGGGCGCTCATGCTCTGCGATCGTCTTCCATGATTTTCTTGTAGCCGGCGCGGAACCGGTTGTTGCCCGATTGAAGCCCGCACGCAATGGCCGCGATGCAGTACTTCGACAGTTGCTTCTGGGGGCGCAGTCCGTGCTCCCGCAGCAGGCGGTCGGTGAGCGAGAAGGGCTTGTGCGATTTGACCTCGATGATCGCCTTGCTGGCCGAGACGCCGGCTTGAGGGTTGTCGTGCAGGCAGAAGCTGAGATCGGTGTCGATGGTCAGCCGCAGGTTCTCGACTTTGCTAGCCAGGGTTATCCTCGAATAGCTGACGATCAGGTTCCGGCGGAACACGAGCGGGTGGTGGCGCTGTGACAACTGGGCGACCCTTTCGACCAGTTGCTCGGGCAGCGTGGATTCCGGGTCCTGCGCCGGCTGCCTGAGTTTGCGCGTCGCGGATACCCGGGTTTTTTCCTTCAGTTCGAAAAAAGCCTGATGACTGTCGAGATAACTGCGGACCCTCAACTTGAAGCGATTGGAGCGTTGTTGGTTATGGGCCCGGAAACACAGGAGGTCGGGTGTGTCGAAGTAGGTGCTGGTGTACCGGTGCAACCGATTTCCATTGATGGCAAGCAGCGAGTGGGTTTCGCGGAGGGCGAGAAGCAATGCTGGCAGATCGCGCATGTCGACGATGTATTTTCGCTCGACCCTTTCCAGCAATGCCGACCGCTGGTTCAGGCTTTCGAGGTCGATTTCCTCGAATTCGGCCAGGGCTTTATCGATGACGACGATGTTGGCGTCAGTATTCAAGCCTGATCTCCATCGTTTCGGTGATGCCGCAGATGCCGATCACGGTCAGATCCTTGCCGGTGAGGCCGGTTTGCTGCTTGACCGCGTCCATCACCTGGGCCTTGTTGGATGGGTCGAATGAGCGATCCATGTCCAGTTTGATGCGGGCCTGATTGGTGGGCGGATTAAGCCTCGGGTGATCGATAACGTATACCGAGGCCAGTGTGGCCAGCACGATGATGGCCATCAAACCCTGGTCGATTGCGTTGATTGAAAGCAGCACGGCGATCGATGTGCTACCGAAGAGATAGGTGATGTCAATTCGGTTGAGCTGCTCCGAGCGCAATGTGAACAGCGCCAGAATGGCAAACAGGCCGAAGCCGGCCGCCAGCGAGAACTGAACGCTACCCAGGACGGTCAGAACCGAGAAGATGAAGATATTGAGCAGCAGTGCCGATGTCGCGGTCGTTTTGTCCTTGTGGCGCCGGTAGTAGATGCCATACATCAGCATCGTGAACGCCGCCACGTTTAGGGCGAATCGGGCGAGAAAATAAATGTACCAAAAGAGTTACATTTTTTTAGGT
>CAYRJS010000219.1:0-4899 GCA_964424535.1 uncultured Aquimonas sp. | reverse complement strand
CCTTGACGCACAGGGCGACAAATTGCGGCAGGCGCTGTTCCAGCAGGTCGGCAGCATGTTCCAGGATGCGGGCGCGCGAGGTGGCTGGCATGGCGTCCCAGTCCGGTTGTGCCGTCACGGCATTGGTCAGGGCGCGGTCCACGGTAGTGGCATCGGCTGGCAGCCAGGTGCCGACGGTTTCGCGGCGATCAGCCGGATTGGTTACGGTCAGCGGTTCGCCAGCCGGCTGGGCACCTGGCACCAGAGGTGTGGCATGCCAAGGCTCGATGGCGGCGTTGATGCGCTCGGCGAGCTGGCGCAATTCATCATCATTGGCGAAGTTGGCGCCCATGGAGTTTTTCCTTTCGTCGCCATACAGGGCGATCGGCAGCGGGATGCGGGGGTGGGGCTTGAAATCGAAACCGGCGACTGTGGCGACCGGGTCGGCAACCAGGTCGGCCGGAGCTACATCCGGATCGGTGATGCGGTTGACGAAGCTCGAGTTGGCGCCGTTTTCCAGCAGACGCCGGACCAGATAGGGAAGCAGGTCCTCGTGACTGCCAACGGGCGCGTAAACCCGGCAAGGCGTGTCCAGGGCATTGGGCGAAATGACTTCGTCATGCAGATCCTGGCCCATGCCGTGCAGGCGCTGGAACTCGTAATGCGACAGTTCGCCGCCACCACTGCGACCCAGCGCCAGACGGGCAAATTCGTGCACCGCGGCGATGGTCTGGGCGTTGTGGCTGGCGAACATCGGATACAGCGCATCGGTGGCAGCCAGCATCTTGCGGGCGCAAGCCAGATAGCTGACATCGGTATTGGGTTTGCGCGTGAACACCGGATAGCCGCTGTGGCCATCGACCTGGGCGCGCTTGATTTCCGAATCCCAGTAGGCCCCTTTCACCAGTCGGGTCGGGATGCGGCGACCGCCGCGACGGGCCAATGCCACCAGCCAGTCGATCGCCTGCGCGGCACGCTTTTGATAGGCCTGCACGGCCAGACCCAGACCTTCCCAACCGTTCAGGGAGGGATCCAGATACACCTGCTCGAACAGTTCCAGGCTCAGTTCCAGACGATCGGCTTCCTCGGCATCGATGGTGTAGCCGATGCCCTGGGCGCGGGCCAGTTGCGCCAGTTCCAGGATGCGGGGCGCCAGCTCGGCCATGACACGGGCGCGCTTGGCCACTTCATAACGCGGATGCAGGGCCGACAGTTTGATCGAGATGCTGGGCGCGGCGAATACATTGGTGCCCACGAAGGTGCCGCCGGGGCCGCTGCCACCAATGGCCCGGATGGCGCTGCGGTAGGCTTCAAAATAACGATCGGCGTCGGCTTGGGTCAGGGCCGCCTCGCCGAGCATGTCGTAGGAATGGCGGTAGGCGGCATTGTCCTTGCGTACCGAACGCTTGAGGGCTTCCTCGATGCTGCGGCCCATCACGAACTGGTGGCCCATGATGCGCATGGCCTGACGGACCGCCAGGCGGATCACCGGCTCGCCGGCGCGACCTACCAGACGCCGCAAGGCATCGCCGAAACTGCGCCGGGTGTCACCCGAAATCCCGACCAGACGCCCGGTCAGCATCAAACCCCAGGTGGAGGCGTTGACCAGAACCGAATCGCTTTGGCCCAGATGGGATTCCCAGTCGGCTTCGCCCAGCTTGTCGCGGATCAACTTGTCGGCAGTGTCCTGGTCGGGAATCCGCAGCAGGGCTTCAGCCACGCACATCAGCAGCACGCCTTCCTCGCTGGACAGGTCGTACTGATGCATGAAGGCTTCGATCGCGCCCTGGTCCTCGGCCTTTTCCCGCACCCGCACGACCAATTGCTCGGCGGTTTTCTGGATGCGTTCCTGGGACGCAGGCTCCACCCGTGCCTGCTCCAGCAGGCTGGCCAGATGGCTGCCTTCGTCGGTGGCATACAAAGCGGTCAATGCCGACAGGGATGAGCGGATTGGCGGCAGCTCGGGACTGATAATGGGTTTCACACGGAATCTCCGTCTGGGTCGGCGCAAGCAGGCTATTGTAGGTCTTTGTCCCGAACCTCGGGGAGCACCATTGCGCAGGATAAATCCTTTGTTTAGGCGGCAAGCAGGTGCTGGAGGATGCCCCAGCCGGATTGGGCCATCAGAGCCAGAAAGGCCAGCATCCCCAGGATGAAGGCCGGCCCACGCTGGCGGGGGTTGTGCAGATAGGTGATGGCATAGCCGACGCGGGCCAAAATCCAGATACCGCCGAAGATGCAGGCCAGGCTGGTTTTGCCGAAGTGGGCCGCCAGCAGGAACGCGGGCAGGAACATCATCGCCTGCTCGATCGTGTTCATCTGCACCCGGTAGGCACGTTCGAACATCGGATGTCCGGTAACGGCTGGAGCCATGACGCCGTGTTTTCCACGCATGCGTCCGGTAATCGCTGTCATTGCCAGCAACAGCACAGCCACGCCCCAGACGACCGCTGCAACCCAAGGATCCATGTCCATGCCTCGTTTGTTGGAAGTTTGATCCGGGCATCATAGAACGAGCGGGCCCCGGTGACAGGGGCTGTTGCCGCAGTGCTGGACCGGTCTTGGGCCGAATGTCAGACCTGAATAGCGCCTTTGCACCAAAAAACCCGCTAAAATGACGCGTTTCACATCAAATCCGTATCGATACGCACCCGGAGAGACACTTCCAGTTCTGGTTCGGGGGCGTCGATGCGATCGGTTTCATTCACGCGGGAGTGTAGGGAATGCTAGGGCAATATGGCTTGTGGCTGGCGCTGGGCAGTGCAGTGCTGGCGATCCTTTATGGGGTGGTATCGACGCGCTGGATCCTCGGGCAACCGGCCGGCAACGAACGCATGCAGCAGATCGCCGGGGCCGTGCAGGAGGGTGCCGGGGCGTATCTGCGGCGCCAGTACACCAGCATCGCCATCGTCGGCGTGATCCTGTTCCTGATCATCGGATTCGTGCCGGCGCTGGGCTGGCCGACCGCCATCGGCTTTCTGATCGGTGCCGTGCTCTCCGGTCTGGCCGGCTTCATCGGCATGTTCGTCTCGGTGCGGGCCAATGTGCGGACCGCGCAGGCCGCCACCAAGAGCCTCAACGCGGCGCTCAATGTCAGCTTCCGTGGTGGTGCCATCACCGGCATGCTGGTGGTGGGTCTGGGCCTTCTGGGCGTGGCCGGTTACTTCATGCTGGTGCTCAAGGGTGGCACCGACAAGCTGGCTCTGGATGCAGCCCTGCCGCCGATGATCGGCCTGGCCTTTGGCTCCTCGTTGATCTCGATCTTTGCCCGCCTGGACGGCGGCATCTTCACCAAGGGCGCCGACGTTGGTGCCGATCTCGTGGGCAAGGTCGAAGCCGGCATCCCGGAAGACGACCCGCGCAATCCGGCGGTGATTGCCGACAACGTGGGCGACAACGTCGGCGACTGTGCCGGCATGGCCGCCGACCTGTTTGAAACCTATGCCGTGACCGTGATCGCGGCGATGCTGATCGCCGGCATTTCCTGGGCCACCTACGGCTGGAATGGTGCGCTGTTGCCGCTGGTACTGGGCGCAGTGTCGATCGTGGCTTCGGTCATCGGCACCTTCTTCGTCAGCGTCAAGCCCGGTGGCAAGATCATGAATGCGCTGTATCGCGGCTTGGCTGTGTCCGGCGTGCTCGCGGCGATCGGCTTCTATTTCGTCGCCAACTCCATGTTCGATGCTGCCATCGCCATGCCGCTGTTCTGGTGCGCCATGATCGGCCTGGTGCTGACTGCCGCCCTGGTGATCATCACCGAGTACTACACCGCCACCGAATACGGCCCGGTGCAACAGGTCGCCAAGGCTTCGGAAACCGGTCACGGCACCAACGTGATTGCCGGTCTGGCGATCTCGATGAAGTCCACCGCCGCTCCGGTGCTGGTTGTTGCCGCCTCGATCTGGGGCTGCTACGAACTGGCCGGCTTGTACGGCATTGCCATCGCTGCGGTTTCGATGCTCTCCATGGCCGGCATGATCGTGGCCCTGGACGCCTATGGCCCGATCACCGACAACGCCGGCGGCATCGCCGAGATGAGCGGCATGGACCCGGAGATCCGCGTCACCACCGACGCCCTGGACGCCGTGGGCAACACCACCAAGGCCGTCACCAAGGGCTACGCCATCGGTTCGGCCGGTCTGGCCGCGCTGGTGCTGTTTGCCGACTACTCGCACAAGCTGGCCGACAAGATGGGCGCTGATTACAGCGACGCCATGTTCGCCGTGAATGATCCCAAGGTCGTGATCGGCCTTCTGATCGGCGGCATGATCCCCTACCTGTTCGGCGCCTATGCCATGCAGGCGGTGGGCCGCGCCGCCGGGGCCGTGGTGGAGGAAGTGCGCCGCCAGTTCCGCGACATCAAGGGCATCATGGAAGGCACCGGCAAGCCGCAGTACGACAAGGCCGTGGACCTTCTGACCCGCGCTGCGATCAAGGAAATGATCTTCCCCTCGATGCTGCCGCTGGTGATCCCGATCCTGGTCGGCGTGATCCTCGGCCCGGCGGCCCTGGGTGGCCTCTTGATGGGTACCATCGTCACCGGTCTGTTCGTGGCCCTGTCCATGTGCACCGGTGGTGGTGCCTGGGACAACGCCAAGAAGTACATCGAAGATGGCCATCACGGCGGCAAGGGCTCCGAGGCTCACAAGGCCGCCGTCACCGGCGACACCGTGGGTGACCCCTACAAGGACACCGCCGGCCCGGCCATCAACCCGCTGATCAAGATCATCAACATCGTCGCCCTGCTGCTGGTGCCGATTCTTTGATACGGGTCTGATCAATACAAGTCACACCAAACGCCCCGGCTTGCCGGGGCGTTTGTGTTTGCGGCAATCATCACAGCACTTGATCCAGATCGCCTGACACGACGGATGCTCGATTTACACTCATTGCGTGTTGTTTCAGATGAGATGAATGCAA
>CAYRJS010000218.1:0-4905 GCA_964424535.1 uncultured Aquimonas sp. | reverse complement strand
CGAAAAGATCGTCAAGACCCCGCATTGCGTGCTCTTGCTGGACGAAATCGAAAAAGCCCACCCGGACGTTTTCAACATCCTGCTGCAAGTGATGGATCGCGGCGTGCTGACCGATACCAACGGACGCGAAGCCAATTTCCGCAACGTGGTGCTGGTGATGACCACCAATGCCGGGGCCCAGCAGGCGGCGCGTCGTTCCATGGGCTTTGTCGAACAGGATCATGCCACCGATGCCATGGAAGTGATCCGGCGCGCGTTCTCGCCCGAGTTCCGCAATCGTCTGGATGCCGTGGTGCAATTCCACGGGCTGGACTTCGAGCATGTGCTGCGGGTAGTGGACAAGTTCATCATCGAACTGGAAACCCAGTTGCAGGACAAGCACGTCAGCCTCAATGTCGATGCCCAGGCCCGGCGCTGGCTGGCCGAGCACGGCTTTGATCCGCAAATGGGCGCGCGGCCAATGGCCCGGGTTCTGCAGGAAAAGATCAAGCGTCCGCTGGCTGACGAGTTGCTGTTCGGGCAACTGGTCGATGGTGGCCGGGTTGATGTGGCCGTGGTCGACAACCAGCTCGTGTTGCGAACCACGCCGGAGCCGGCACGCCTGTTGCCGGCCACGATCGAGGACTGATCCCGTGTAAAATCCCCGTCCTTCGGCAGATCCAGGTCTGCCAAAGGCGTCTGGTCGACGCCACGCGATTTCCGCTACGCGGGCGTCGGATTGAACCGATGCTCATTGATCCCGGGACAACGGCTCGGGTGGCATCCCTGTCACGCAACAAGGCCATTACCTGTCATGGATCCGATCATCGAACTGCTGGTCAACAACTTTCAGTTGCCACTGCGCAGCCCGATCCTGATCTTCTCCCTGATCCTGTTCATCATCCTGCTGATCCCCATTGCAGTGGAGCGCTTGCGCATCCCCGGGATCATCGGGTTGATCGTGTCGGGCATCATCATTGGTCCCAACGGCTTCAATGTCTTGAGCAAGAGCCTGTTCGTGGATGTGTTTTCCACGATCGGCCTGCTTTACATCATGTTCCTGGCCGGGCTGGAGCTGAATCTGGTCGAGTTCAAGGCCAATCGCAACAAGAGCTTCGTCTTTGCCCTGCTGACTTTTGCCATCCCGTTGGGGATCGGGTTTCCCGTCTGTCATTACCTGCTTGATCTGGATTTGCAGGCCAGCCTGCTGGTCTCGAGCATCTTTGCCACCCACACCCTGGTGACCTATCCCATCGCCAGCAAGTTCGGAGTTACCAAAGACCCCAGCGTGCCGGTTGCGGTGGGTGGCACGATCATCACCGATACTGCCGTGCTGATCGTGCTGGCCCTGATCCTGGGCGGCCGCAATGGCGGTATCACGACCGAGTTCTGGGTGCGGCTGGGGATTTCCCTGGCGGTGTTTTCCGCGATCATGTTCCTGCTCGTGCCAAGAATCGCCGGCTGGTTCTTCCAGCGCCTGGAAAACCACAAGCATTCGCACTACATCTTCGTGCTAGCGGTAATGTTCTTTTCCGCGTTCGTGGCCGAAATTGCCGGCCTGGAAGGCATCATCGGCGCGTTTGCCGCGGGCCTTGCCCTGAACAAGTCGATCCCGGCCTCGTCGCCCCTGATGAACCGGATCGAGTTCATCGGCAGCTCCCTGTTCATTCCGTTCTTCCTGATCAGCGTGGGCATGATCGTCGATGTCGGGGTGATCTTCAGCGGCTTCACCGCCATCATCGTGGCCATCGCCATGACCGTCACCGCGGTTTTCGGCAAGTACATCGCGGCCTGGGCCACGCAAAAGGTCTTTCACTTTTCCCGCGACCAGCGTCAGCTCATCTTCGGCCTGAGTGCAGCCCATGCCGCTGCCACCCTGGCGGTGATCATGGTCGGTTATCGCGAAGGTATTGTCGGTGATGCCGTGCTCAATGGCATCGTGGTTATCATTTTGGTGTCCTGCATCGTCGCATCCCTGGTAACCGAACGGGCTGCGCGTGGTATCGCCGAGGCCGCGGGCCAGCAGGTGGATGCAGCGATCACCCGGGAACTGGACATGGAGCAGATTCTGGTGCCAGTGTCCGACACCTCGCGGGCCGAGCAGGTCTTGCAACTGGCAGTCTTGATCAAGGATCGCAGCTCCAGCCATCCAGTGGTGGTGCTGAACGTGGTGCCCAATTCGGACCAGGCCGAAACCGAGGTGGCCTCGGCGCGCAAGGCTCTGGAAGACGTCATGTCCGAGGCTGCGGCCGCCGATGTGCAGGTCAAGGTCAAGGCCACCATCGCGCGCAATCCGGCGGCCGGGATTGCCCGTACCGCCACGGAAATCGCGGCCGATCTGATCATCATGAACCTGCCGCGCACGGACGATGCCCTGCACAAATTGCTGGGTGAGGGCCTGGAGAGCGTTCTGCGGCACAGTCGCAAGACCGTGTTCGTGTGCAATTTCCAGCACGCAACGGTCAAGCACATGGGCTTGTTCGTCATTGCCCCGCCATTGGCCGAACTGGAACCTGGTTTTCCGGTGTGGGCTGACAAACTCATTCGCCTGGCCACGGAGTTGTCCGTGCCGCTACGTCTCAACTGTACCCAGGGCACCCATGCTGCCCTCACGGCCCTGGCCAAGGAGCGCAAGATCACCCTGGATCTGGAGTTCAACGAATTCACGGACTGGGAAGACTTCTTCGTCGTGTCCAAGAATCTGCAGGATTCCGATCTGATCGTGCTGGTGTCGGCGCGCAAGGATGCGGTGTCCTTCAACCCGCATTTGCAGCGTTTGCCGATCAAGCTGGAAAAGCATTTTCCGGAATCGAGCAAGATCCTGATCTACCCACAATGAGCATGCAGCTTTTCGATGATATCCAGCGCCTTGAACTGGGCGTGAGCTGTGCTCTGTTTCGGCTGTTGTCATGAGTCCAGCCGATACCTCCACCCGCATCGATCCCACATCGCGGCGCTGGGTGCTGCTGGCTCTGATGTGCACGATGATGCTGGCAGCGATGGATTCGACCATCGTGTCCACGGCGATTCCGCAGATCGTCGGCGACCTGGGTGGCTTTTCCCTGTTTTCCTGGGTCTTTTCGATCTATCTGCTGGCTCAAACCGTCACCATCCCGATCTACGGCAAGCTCGCCGATATCTTCGGGCGCAAGCGCATCCTGTTGATTGGCACGGTGGTTTTCCTGATCGGTTCGACCGCCTGTGCTCTGGCTTCGAACATGGTCTGGCTGGTGGTGTTTCGAGGTTTGCAGGGTCTGGGTGCAGGGGCCGTGATGGCGACCGTGGCGACCCTGGCCGGGGACCTGTATTCGGTACGCGAACGCGCCGCGATCCAGGGTTGGCTGTCGAGCGTGTGGGGTATCGCCGCCATCCTCGGCCCGGTCCTGGGTGGGGCTTTTGCCGATTACGTGTCCTGGCGCTGGATTTTCCTGATCAATGTGCCAATCGGTCTTTTGGCGATGATCCTGATCGTGGTGTTCCTGCACGAGCGCTTCGAACGTCGCCCACATCGCATCGACTATGCCGGCGCGGTCCTGATCCTGGTTGCGATCGGCTTGCTGATCCTGGGCTTGTTGCAAGGTGGCCAGGCCTGGGCCTGGAGTTCGCCGCAGAGTCTTTCGATCTTCACCGTGGCCACGGTTTTGCTGGCGGCTCTGGTCTGGGTCGAACAACGCGCGCAAGAACCCATGATTCCCGGCTGGCTCTGGCGCTGGCGCCTGACCGCCGGAGCCAGCCTGGCCACCGCCGGCATCGGCCTGGTGATGATGGCGCCCAATGCCTATTTGCCTACCTTTGCCCAGTCGGTATTGGGTCACGGAGCCATCGAATCGGGTCTGGTTCTGGCCAGCATGAGCCTGGGTTGGCCGGTGGCGTCTTCGTTTTCCGGACGTTTTTACATGCGCATCGGTTTTCGCCAGACCAGCCTGATGGGTGTCGTGCTGGTGGTGATTGCCGTGGCCGGTTTCGTGTTCATGCCGCACCCGGCTTCGACCTGGATGGTGGTAGCCGATACCGTGCTGCTGGGCGCCGGCTTCGGTTTTCTGTCCACGCCCTTGCTGGTGGGCGTGCAATCGGTAGTGGGCTGGGAACAGCGGGGCGTGGTCACCGGCGGCAACATGTTCTCGCGTTATCTGGGTGCCAGCCTGGGCGCGGCCATGATGGGTGCGATCTTCAACCGCGGCCTGAGCGAGCATCTGGACAGGGCTCCCACGGACCTGGCTGCAGCCATGCCAGCCGATATCAACGGCATCATCGATGCCCTGCAGCAACACCAGATGCCCACCGCAGCGGTCGACTATCTGCGCGAGGCCATCGAAACCGCCACCACGCATCTGTACATGGCCGGGCTGCTGGTCGCCTTTCTGATGGTCGCTGCCGTACTGATGATTCCCCGACGCTTTGAAGCACGTCCGGGTGCCGAAGCACCCGGCCCGTAAACCTGCAGCGTGTACCCATAATCCGTTATTCCCGCGCAGGCGGGCGTCCAGTGTCTTCAAGCATTAGTGAAGCAAAGAGTCGCTGGATACCTGCCGTTGCGGATAGGCGACTTGTTCAGAAGTTCGCTTCTTCCAGCCACTGACGCGGGTTGCATAGGCGTTGTGGCCAGTCGTTTGATTCCAGCAGGCGGGCGTCGCCGGTGACCAGCACCAGGTCATCGCGAACAGCCAGCAAATCCCACAGATGCTGATCGCCAGAATCGGGGGCAGGGGAGGCTGGCGTGGTGGTCAATACGATGGCGTGCAAAGCCAGTTCGGTCAGTACGGTTTCGATCTCGTCTGGCGATAGTTCATGCTGCTTGCGCAACTTGGGCCGACCCAGCACATCACGATATTCGGCCAATAGCTGGCTGGACACCACATAGGCAAATTCCGCGGCCAACATGCCGTCAAGAATCCGCGCTGTCGGTGAATCCGCCTGGATACTGAG
>CAYRJS010000217.1:0-4908 GCA_964424535.1 uncultured Aquimonas sp. | reverse complement strand
CTCGTCCATGGGGGTGCCTTGTATGCCGGCGGTGGCCTGACCGCCAAATACTCCGAACTGCAAGGCAACAAGGCCACGATCTCCGGTTCCGGCGCCAGCCAGGCCAATGCGTCCGGAGGTGCTGTTTGGATCAAGTCCAACACCGGCATCAACATCATCCATCATTCGACCTTCTCGGGTAACACTGCCGGACACGGCGCAGCACTGCTGTTGGGTGGCCTCGGATCAGCGCCTACGACGGGCAGCACCCTCATCCAGCAAAGCACAATCGCCAACAACCGCTCACTGGCAACCAGCGAAGGTGCCGCTGGTGCCATTGCCGTGCGTCATAAAACCACGATCCAGAATTCGACCATCAGTGGCAACACTGAAGAGCACGAAAGCTTCGCCAAATACGGTGCCGGCATCCATATCGACGGAAACACATCACTCACCTTGTCCAGCACCCTCGTTGCCGACAACACAACCATACCCGGCGGTAGTTATGGCGACGCATCTGATATTGTTGGCGATTACAACGAGATAATCCCGATATCGGGTGGAAACAATCTCGTCAGGTTCTACCTGGGCGTGGATCTGCCGGACGATACCCTCACTACCGACCCCCAATTGCAAGCTCTGGCCGACAATGGCGGCCCCACCCTGACCATGGCCCTGCCACCTGACAGTCCGGCCATCGACAAGGGTAAAACCAACAGCCAAACCACGGATCAGCGTGGCACCGGCTTCGTGCGCAAATGGGGCGCAGCCGCCGATATCGGTGCTTTCGAGTATCAACCGATCGCAACCATCGACATCTTCATCGACGATTTCGAAGACTAATCTGTCGAACACCAGGCTGGTGGTGCGCGTGGAAGCCCATGCGCACCACCCGTCTTGTGTACCGCATGACAAACCGCTCCGACAGCGGCACACTGGCGATCTATTGGCTAATCTTAAAAGGGACACTACCCGTGTCTGACACCACACCTTCCGATGGCCCGCGCCCCTTCACGTTGACCTGCACCTGGCCGGGCCAGATCAGCCAGGCCGATACCGACGACCTGCTGGCCTTCTGGCAACGCGAAGGCGCCATCCCGGATCCGCAGCAGGCGCGTGCACGCCTGTCCCAGGTCGTGTTTCTGGCGCGCGATGCCAAAGGAGAAATCGCCGGGGTCTGCACCGCCATGGCCATCAATCCGCCGCAACTCGGCCAGCCGATGTACTTCTGGCGTTCCTTTATCGCCCCGCCTTGGCGCTCAACCCGGTTGATCGGCACCTTTCTGGAAAAATCCTGCGAGCATCTGGGCGACTACGCCCGCGAGCATGACTACCCCTGTATCGGGGTGCTGCTGGAACTGGAAAACGAGCGTTTCAAGAAAGCCGGGCGCAAGGCCGAGTGGGTGCATCCGCGCTTTGCCTATATCGGCAAGAGCCCGCGTGGGCTGGATGTGCGCGTGCACTACTTCCGTGGTGCACGCTTGAAGTGAGCCGCTGAAGATTCCGCTTAGCGGATCGGTTCGCCCAGGCTCAGTTGCTCGGCCAGAAACACCAGGGACAAGGCGGCATTGCCCACGCGCTGGCTGAAGGGCGCGCCCATGCCGTGACCGGCGTCGGATCGGGTCACCACCAGCACGGGCCGGTCGGAATGACTGGCCTGCTGCAAGGCGGCAGCAAACTTGTGCGATTGCCAGGCGGCCACGCGCGAATCATTGACGCCGGTGGTCATCAGCATGGCTGGATAGTCCGTGCCCGGCACCACGTTGTGCAGCGGCGACCAGCTCAAGGTGGCGCGGAACTGGTCGGCATCGGCGATGGTGCCGTACTCGGGCACGTTGTATTTGCCGTTGGCGAACTCGGATTCGTGGCGCAGGCAATCGTAGATGCCCACCTGCCCGACCACGGCGCGTACGTCGCCAGGATGTTGCACCAGAGCTGCTCCCACCAAAAGACCGCCATTGCTGCCGCCCATGATCCCCAGGTGCTCACGGTCGGTCCAACCGCTGTCCAGCAGAGCCTCCATGGCGGCGTGGAAATCGTCGAACACGTTCTGCTTGTCGAGCTTTTGTCCCTGCCGGTGCCAGTCCTCGCCAAACTCGTTGCCACCGCGCAACACGGCATGGGCATAGATGCCACCGCGTTCCAGCCAGGCCAGGTTGGCACCGATAAAGCCCGGCGCCCGTGGCAGGGCGAAGCCACCGTAGCCGTACAGGATGGCTGGGCGCTGGCCATTGGGTTCCACCCCGTCGAGCGCCAGCACCACCACCGGCACCCGCGTGCCATCGCGGGAAACCCCGTCGATGCGGTGCACGCGCAGACCTGAGTAATCCGCCTTGAGCGTAGGCGCAAACAGGGTCGTGAAAGCCCCGGTATCAGCGTCATAACGCACCCAGCGCATGGGTTGCGACCAGGTGCTCCAGGTGATCAAGGCACTGCCCTGCCCGCTTGCGGATACGATCGAGCCGATGCCCACATCTTCGGGCAAGGCCAGACGTCGCACGAACCGGCCCTGGACATCGTAATGCTCGACCCAGTTGTCGATACCCCAACTGCGATGCACCAGAAAGCCATCGCCCAAGGCACTGACGCGCTGGATGGCACCGGTGCGTTGTGGCAGCAGGGTCGTGACGGTGCCATCGCGTGCCACCGCCAGCAACTGCCCGCGTGGTGCCTCGGCAAAACTCACGGCCACCAGGCGACCACCAACCCAAGCGGCCCGTCGAACATCCTGCTCCAGCCCCAGAACCCGCGTGAACTCAGCGTCGGCACCGTCGCGCATCCAGACTTCCGCCGGGCTGCCATCGCCCACATGCGCCAGGATCGCCAGTCGGCCATCGGGCCCCGGCAACAGGCGCCAGGCGGCAATGGCGGAATAATCCTGACCAAACACAAGCCGATCACGCCGCGCCGATTGCCCCAGGCGGTGGTGCCAGAGCGCGGCATGGAATTGTTCCACCGGCTGGCCCTTGGCGGGCGCAGGGAAACGCACAAAGACAAAACCCTTTTCATCCTCGTCCCAGGCCACATCCGCGGCCGTGGTACCGCCACCGGCCCAGGGCAATTCATCGCGCAAGGTCTTGCCCGAACGCACATCCAGCACCTGCAAGGTGGTCAGTTCGTCGCCGCCGCTGGCCACGCCATAGGCTACGTAACGGCCTTGCGGCGAAGGCCAGACGCCGGTGATGGCGATGTTCTCGCCCGTGGCATTGGGATCGATCACAGCCCGTGGCTGGCCATCCGGCCAGTCCTGGGCCATCAGCACCGGCTGGGCTTGCGGCGGCACATGTTGAAAATAGAACAGCGTGCCCCCCGCCATCTGCGGGCCGTAACGGCTGGGTCCAGTGTCGGACAATTCGGCCACCCGTTGCGTCAGGGCCTGGCCCTGGGCCGTGTTGGCCAGATGTTCTTCGGCAAAGGCATTCTGGGCCTGATACCAGTCGCGCACGGAAGTTGCCGTGGTGTCTTCCAGCCAACGGTAGGGGTCCTTCACCTCGACCCCGTGCAACACGGTGTGGTCAGCACCAGCCACGGTCGGCGGTGGTGCGGCCCACGCCATCGGCATCGTCAATCCAGCCATCACAGCCCAGCCCACCATCCTTGCTTTCATGCCACCGCTCCCGGGTCATCGACCGGGCAAGCCTAGCGCCAGCGTGGATCACAGGCCAGTGCAGAAAGTGGGGTCGGCATCAATCGCAGGCTCTGACCCGATGCGGGCTCAGGTGATGGAAATCGAAACTGAAATCAAGCTCCGGATCGACCGCCCGCAAGCGCATCGTCGGACCGGTTGAATCCAGGGTAGAAAATTCGATCCAGGCCTCGGCCCCGGCATTGTCCGGGTCCTCCCAGTCGACCAGCAAGCGCTGACCAGCCCGTTTGATGAGGCCATGCATGCGCGGGGATTTTTGCGCGGCCCATTGCACGTTGCGGCCTTGCGGGCACAGGCGGATTTCCCCAAACCATGGGTCCAGATAGACACCTAGCACATCGTTCAACTCGGCCGCCCGCACCAGACTGCGATTGCGGGCCAGATCGCGGGCTTCCTGCGCTCCGGAAGCCGCCCGGGCCTGCACCAGTTCCTCCGCCATGCCGGCGATATCCGGGCTTGATGCCTGGCCCGTCAGGATTGACGTCAAGGCGGTTTCGAGCACGGTACGGGCATCGCCGCCCTGGCCATTGATCAAAAATACATAGCCACGACCGAGGTCGGGGAACAGACCCATGGCCGAATACATGCCATCCAGGGTGCCGGTATGGCCAAAGCGGAACTGGCCGTAGGGATCCGACAGGCGCAAACCATAACCGTAGGCATGAAAATGCAGATTTTCCCAGCGTCTGGCACGGGCACTGATCGACATCGGCATGTGCGGCGAGGCCATGGCACGGCGTTGCGTAGCGGACAACCAGCCGGGTGTGAGTTCGGGATCGAGCCAGTTGCGTGCCCAGGTCAGCATATCGTTGAGACTGCAGCGCACGCCCCCGGCCGGGGCCGAAGCCAGGGCAGGAATGACTTCGTCATCGGCCTTGAATACGACATTGCCATGAGCACCACGCCGATGCGGCTGGGCCAGGTTGCCAACTTCATCGCGACGAAATTCACCCACCCGGCAGCGCGTCAGACCCAACGGTTCGAACACTTCCCGACGCAGCAGGGCTTCGTAACTGTCACCACCGGCAGCCGCCGCCAGTTCCCCGGCGACGATATACAGCAGGTTGTCGTAGGCGTAGGTCGAGCGGAAGCTCGATTCCAGTTGCAGATGGGCCAGACCCGCGAGCAAATCAGCACGGGTGAAATCATTGGGTTCGGGCCACAGCATCAAGTCACCAGCACCCAGACCCAGCCCGCTGTTGTGGATCAAAAGGTCGCGCACCTGGATATTCGCCCCGACCCACGGATCGCTCATGCGAAAGTTCGGCAGATGCGTGATCACG
>CAYRJS010000216.1:1756-4932 GCA_964424535.1 uncultured Aquimonas sp. | reverse complement strand
CTGGCGCAGGCCCGTGGCTGGTGGTGCACACGCAACTGACCGGGCGCGGCCAGATCGGCTTCAGGCCCGAGGATATCCAGCGGCAGGCCAATACAGGCAGCGGCTTCCTGGAGCAGATCGGCATCGGCAATCGCTACCAGGTTGGCCGCATATCCGGAATGGGCCAGATGCACCGCCAGTTCCGGACCGATCCCGGCGGGTTCGCCCGGAATCAGGCCCAGCAGTGATGACGATTTGGCCACGATGGACGCCCGCTCACCGTCGATCAGGTGCTGCTGCCACCCAGGCGCTCGTCGACATAGGCCTCGTCACGCAACTGGCGCAAGTAGCGGTCGTATTCTTCGTCTGCCTTGCGGCGCACGATCAGTTCGCGCACGCGATTGCGCTCGGCTTCACGGGTAACGTCCTGTTCGCGCACACCCAGACGCTGGACCAGATGCCAGCCGGTGTCACTGGAGAACGGTTCGGATACTTCGTCATCAGCCAGGCTGGTGATGACCTTGGCCACGGCCGAACCCCAGGCATCGGCCTGGAACCAGCCCATGTCGCCGCCCTGGGCGCGGGTGATCGAGTCCTCCGAAGCCTGGCGCGCCACATCGGCAAAGGCCTCACCGCCCACGATGCGTGCACGCAGGGCCTCGATCTTGCGGTACGCCTGTTGCGAATTGACCAGATCGGTGATGCGCACCAACAGGCTGCGGGCGTGGTATTCGGTGACGATTTCCACCGGCTGTTCGCGCTGTTCGATCAACTGGATCAGGCTGTAGCCGCTGGGGCCACGCAGGGGCTGGGAAATGTCACCGGGCCGCATGGTGGCCAGGGTTTCGTTGAACAGGGGCGGGATTTCATCCATGCTGCGCCAGCCCATGTCGCCGCCTTCCAGGGCGGTCTGGTGATCCGAATAACGAATCGCGGCTGCGGAAAAAGTCATTTCTCCGCTGGCGATCAGGGCCCGGATGCCATCGATCTTGGTCTTGGCCGTTTCCACCTGCTCCGGGGTGGCGCCGTCGGGCAGCGCCACCAGCAGGTAGCCCAGGTGGGTCTGGGCGCGCTGCTCGCCACGCGCGGCCAGGGCGTTGTCGATCTCGCTTTCGCTGACGCTGACCCGGCTTTGCACAAAGTTCTGTTGCAGGCGCGAAACGATGATTTCGTCGCGGACCTGGTCACGAAATTCCTGGAAACTGATGCCATCACGCAGCAACTGCGCCTGCATCTGCTCAAGCGTGGCGCCCTGTTGCTGAGCAATCCGTGCCAGGGTCTGGTCCAGTTCGACATCACCCACCCGCAGGCCCATGTCGGAAGCGCGCTCCAGTTGCAGGCGCATCATCACCAGGCGTTCGAGCACCTGCTTTTCCAGTACGTGATCGGGCGGCAACTGGTCGGGATGGTCGACGTAACGCAGACGGATATTGCGCAGAGCCTGGTCAAGCTCGGAACGCAGGATGACGTCTTCCTCGACGACGGCGACGATGCCATCCAGTGGCGTGATCGGCAACGCTTGTGCGTGGGCCGACAGGGAAGCGACTGACAACAAGGCCAGGACGAAGGCGTAATGAAGAGATCGGATCATGGTTCGGGGCCGGGTCGAAGGGGCAATCAAAGGCCAGACAGGCGAAGGATCGACAAGGTTCAAACGGGAGGGTTCAACCGGATGCGTGCCGGGCCAAGCCAGCGCCCATCATGAGGCGGTGGCGATGGATATGGCGTGAACATGCCGGTCAGGTTCAATGCGAATAACCGAGGATAGCACGCTCAAGGAACTCGCCGGACTTGCGCCCGAGCACCGACAGGCCCTTGAGCTCAAGTTCGACATACAGGCTGGTGTTGCGCTCACCCTCGAAATTGCGGATATAGCGCCGCGCCAGCACCCGCATGGCCATGCAGCAGCTTTCCCATTCCACCCCGCCGAAGGCCTCGAAGGTGGAATTGTCCAACAGGGAATAGTTCCAGCGCCCCACCAGACGCCAGCGATCGTTCAACGGCACCAGCGTCGAGATATCGATCTGTTCCAGCATGGCTTTGCCAGTCGCACCGGTGCGGGCATCGCGGCGGAAACGATAAGCCAGGTTGAAAACCCCGGCGTCGCCCCAGCGGTACTGGGTCCGCAAGGTGGACAGTTGCGACAATTCGCGGTCCGGATCCCATTGCTGGCTGGCACCGAGGGTCCAGCGGTCATCCAGTGACCAGTCCAGATCCGCGACCCAGGCCGAACCATTGCGATCCACCGCCCCGATGCCGGGCATCTGCACTTGCTGGGCTTCAAAGTAGCGAATCTGCCCCAAGCTTGCCGACAGGCGTTCACGCCCGCTGCTTTCCTCGAAGAAACGGCTGGTGATGGCCACCGTGGCCTGGTTGGCATCGGCCTGGCGATCGGCACCGGCGAAGCGGTTGGTGCGGAACAACTGACCCCAACTGAAACCCAGCTCCTGGGAATCGAAAATGGGCAGATTGTCCTGGTTGCGGTAGGGCACGTTCAGGTAATACAGACGCGGTTCCAGGGTCTGCAACATGGACGTGGTGCGCCAGCGCACGGGGCGCTCGAACACCAGGCCAGTGTCCAGGGCAAAGATCGGCGTGGTGCGCGCCGGGCTGCTGAGCGGGTAGTCAGGCTGGAAATCGCTGTCCAGGTGATAGCGGGTATGGCGCACACCCAGTTGCGTGCGCACGAACCCGGCGGCGCGCTCATGCCGCCAAGCCAGGTACGGATAGGCATCGACGCGACTGGCACCGGGGCGGTTGTCGTGTTCGAACATCACCGCTTCGCTGTCCAGACCGACTGCGAAATCACCCGGCAATGGTCGCTCAAAGGCAAAACGCGCTCGCGGCAGACGGCGGTAGGGTTCGATCCGGCTGGATAAGTAAGGATCGGCGACGGTCCAGCTTTGCAGAGCCAGGCTGGCGTTCCAGTAGCGACCACGGCCGGCCAGTTCGGCATTGCTTTCCAGCAGGCTGGTGGCAGCCATCGACAGCGAATCGCCGAAGTCCTCGAAGTAGCGGTCATCGGAAATGTGCTGGACATTGGCCACAATGCGCCAGTTCTGGCTCAGCCGTCCCCGATGTTCCCAGGTCAGGGTGCCGCGATCCCGGTCGGCCTCGTTGTCGTTCGGCAACCAGGTGCCGAAAACTTCGCCGCGATGGTTCTGGCTCAGATAGCGAAACTGCACCCCGAGCATGAC
>CAYRJS010000216.1:0-1656 GCA_964424535.1 uncultured Aquimonas sp. | reverse complement strand
AAACTTCGCCGCGATGGTTCTGGCTCAGATAGCGAAACTGCACCCCGAGCATGACCCCGCGCTTGCTCATCAGGCGTGGCGTCAAGGTGGCATCGTAATTCGGTGCCAGGTTGAGGTAATAGGGGATGGCGATATCGGTGCCACGGGTGCGGGAAGCGCCAAACGAGGGGAACAGGAAACCGCTACGACGCTGGTCGTCAATCGGAAAAGTCGCCAATGGCAAATACAGGAAAGGTACCTTGCCCAGCCGCAAGGTGGCGTGGCGGGCGGTGGCGAAACCTTCTTCCTGATTGATATCGAGCTGACTGGCGCGAATCGTCCACAAGGCCTGGTCAGGATCGCAGGTGCTGTAGGTCACCGCGCTGAGCTGGCTTTGCGCGCCAAGAGTCCGCGCATGATCAGCCACGCCATTGCCACGCAAGGCCAGCAGTTGATAACGCAGGTTTTCCAGCTCGGCCCGCTCCTGCTCCATCTCGCCCGAAGCCCGTTCGGCCTGCATCAACATGCCGCTGTCCTGGTATTGCACCGAGCCCTCGGCGCTCCAGACGTGTTGTTCCGGGTCGTAACGCATCAGAGCTGCCGCCACCCGCTGATCCGCCCGCAGGATTTCGACATCACCACGCAACTCGTAGCGCTGCTGGTCGTGGATATCGATGCTTTGCGCATACAGCACAGCCGGCGCCGATTCACGCTCAGCCTCGGTGGCCTGCAACGGACGGTAGAAATCGAACAGATTGCTGCTGCGACACAACACCCACTGGGTCGGGTCATCGTGACGACTAGAAGCCGCAGCAGCCGGCACCAGCACGGCGTCGATCATCAGCACGGCAAGCAGCAAACAGGCAAGACGGATGCAGAACACTGCAAGGTTCCATGGGAAAACGGGTGCCAGCTTGCCGCAAGCGCGGGATTGCGGCAATGCGTGCGGCATCGAAAGACCGAAATTGGGGCATCCCCGGGAGAAGATCGCAGCTACGCCCGTCACATCACGAGAAGAATCCTTGCCGCAACCGGCATCCTGTGTGACGATTCATCTGGAACCGGCCTGAGCGACAGCCACAAACGCCTCACGGTTAGACTGAATGATGAGGTCGAATAAGTGTTAGGTGTTTGTGGAAACTCAGTCTTTGATTGACAAAGTAGTACTCGATATCCTGATTCCCGCTTGCGAGCCAGTGCATGCTGCATGGGTCAACGAGTACACGACGCCTATCGCAACGTCTACGGCAATTCTCTGGCTGGTCAGTTGCGAGTTGATTCAGATTGCTCCTTGCGAGGTGGAGCTAGAATCTGGCAAATACCCTTGGCTTGGCCTTTCTGTAGAGCCTTGCAACTCAAGCGTGCTGCAATGGGTCAGAGATGAGAGGACCTACTCTATGCACTCACTGGTCGAGGCCGCTGGGTTGCTGCCTTTCACCGTGTCTCAGTTCCAAAAGTCTGACCCACTCGGAGAAGGTGCGATCAGTGAGATTATGCTGTTCGGATCGGACGGTTCTCAGTTGCTGTTTCGACATCTCATGCCGCCAATGACACTAGGCATTGAGATCACCGTACAAGCGCCTAACAGTTCGTCGCAGCCGACCGCCTACGGCGGCGGCTGAACTCAGCCGTTAGACCGCACAAGACATGGCCCAGTCTCTCAAACCGCTCCTCCCA
>CAYRJS010000215.1:0-4948 GCA_964424535.1 uncultured Aquimonas sp. | reverse complement strand
GGCGGAAAGAGCCGGCCGGGGCCAATGGGCAAACCCCGGCCAGGACGGAAACGGATTCACGGGCGGGCCTGCCCAGCCCGGTAGCATCGGAGACCCCAACACCAACACCCACCGGAAAGGACAGGCCCATGAACCAGGAACAGCTCGATGTGCTGAACATCGTGCAAGAGGTACTGCGCAGCTTCACCATGAGCGTCATCGCCGCGAACCCAGCGGGAAAAGAGGCGTTGTCAGCCACGCTTGCAGCCGCGGCCGAACATCCGGGCTTGAGCCCAATCGCGCAAACCATGCTTCGGGATCTGGCCGCCGGCCCGGCGATGCTGGAAGCCGCTTCGCGGCCTCGGCAATAGCGGGCAACGGGCGCAACAGGTATGCGCTGAGCGCTTCGCGGCGGCGGGTGGTGCTACGCATGGCACACCCCCTGCGTGATGGATGGCGGGCGCTCCAGCCGCGGGGAGAATCGGGGTTCCAACGTCTCAACCCTGCCCTTGAGAGGAGCGCCCATGAAAATGCCCGACGTCTGCAACGAGTTGCGCGACCCTGCGCGCAAGGTCGTGTATCGGGTGATGGCGTATCGAACACTGACACGCCAGGAAATGCTCACCGCGGTCGCGATGCACTTGGGCCAGAACAAGGGCCGACCACCAAAGAAGAACTCAACGATCACCATCGTCACCCTCTTTGGTGTGGATGGTTCGTAGCCAGCGGTCCAGCTCCGTCGCAAGCATCCGGGCCTCGGGAGCGGAAAGCTCGATCGTTGGAGAGCTGCGCAGGAGCGTCAGCTCAATGGTCGCCTCGTCCGGGCAAAAGGACAGCGAGAACGAGATCGGCTCAGCCGCCTGCCCCGCATCGTCCTGCATCGCCTCGGCTATGGGCATTCCGCGGGATCCGGGCATCACACTGCCTCCTTTTCCGGGGCGGGCCCCTCGCCATCGGTACGATCGGCGCTGCAACGCGTCCCATCAACCTCTGGAGAGGAGCCCATAGCAATGGAGAAAGCTGCCTTGAGCATCAATATGGAGCCGGTCACGAGCGCTGTCGTCATTGCGCTCGTCGTGATCGCGCTGGCTGCCATCGGAAAATCCGCCTGGAGCTGGGCCACCAGGCTAAAGCCGAAGCTTGCCAGCCAGCAGCACAAGAAAGTGCCTGCGAAGCTGCGGACATGGGTCAGCCACTTCGTGGTCATGACGTGCCTCGTGTGGATGCTGCAGGCGACGATGCGGGCAGCCAGCTCGCCGGCATCGCCCGCGGACATTGCCCTGATCGCCGGATGGATGTGGGCGGTGCTGAGCTACACGCTGCACATGCTGCGCGACTCCGGCTGACCTCTGTCGCCTGCTGCCGCAGCTCGGTCAGCAGCTTGCTCAGTTCTTCCGGCAGGCGCTCCTGCGCCATCGGTGCATACAGCGAATCCTGTCGCCCCATGAAGGAGCTGGAGAGCAGCACCTGCCCGCCGGGCAGGAGGTCGATGCTGATCGATCCCAGCGCATCGCATGCCGCACTTTCAGGCATTGGCGGCCTCCTTTTCCGTCGCCGGCTGACTGATGTCGAGCAGCGGGCGGCCGTCGGGATGGGGACTGACATCGAGGCCTGCGGCCGTCGCCTCGGTCACCAGATCGCGGGGGGTGACCGCGCCGCCCGTCACGATCTCGATCTGCAGCGCTTCGGCCAGGCTGACGCGGCGGGTGCCGTTGATCCAGTGGTTGACCTTGCCCTGGCTGACGGGTGGTGTCATCCGCTGGCCGAACGCCGCCTGCGTGATCTGGTGCTGCTGAAGGTAGTCGCGTAGTCGCATATATCCATTATGGATCATTCCACTTTGGATTCCAAGCGGCCCTCATCCACTTTGTGCATTCAGTTTCACACTACAAATTGGGACACTCAAACCATGAAGACATGGCGTGAGCGGGCAAAGGAGCGACTCAAAGAAGTCGGGAAGACTCAGGATTGGCTGTCCGAGCAATTCGACATGACACCCGGTGGCATGCAGAAATGGCTTGCGGGCACGAGGCAGCCGGCGATCGATGACATCAACCGCATCGCCGATCTACTCGGATGCACTCGCACGTGGCTGACACACGGCATAGACCCGGACGAAACCACCGACGGGCTGCCCGACGCCAGTCAACGCGTGCTGCGCACGCTGATCCACCTGGAACGCGCCTCACCGCTGCCGGCCAGCTTCTGGGCTGCCGTGCAGGCCATGGCGCAGGCGGTGGAGCCGCCGCCACAGCCTCAGCCGCCCATCATTGACCTAAAAAGCGAGGATGCGCCCCGCAACGGCACCGAGGGCTGAACCCCAAGGGCCGGGGGCGGTGATTTACATCTTTGCGACAGCCATCAAACCCGGAGGGAGGACCGATGAACAGTAAGAAATGCCTCAAATGCGGCCACGTCGCCAGTTTCGAGGGCGCCGTGCCGCTGGCCTGCCCAGGCTGCGGTGCGATCTACGCCAAGGTGGAGGCCGCCGCCGCGCAAGGCGCTGCACCCGTCAGACCAGCCGCCCCCAAAGAGAACCCCTACGTCGCGCCGGTGGCCATGCGCACAGCAGCCAGCACCGCGAAGCCGGGCAGAAGCGGGGGCAAGGCAGTGGCCGACAATGACATTGCAGGTTTCGCCGCCCGGATGCGCGCGGAGAGCCTTTACCCCACGTGGCGCACCCTAGTGAACTGGGCAACCTTCTTCTGGTACGCGGTGGCGGTGATCGGGTTCCTGGGAACCGCGATCAGCACGGGTTTCGAGGCCGCACCGACACTTGGCGCCATGGCCGCAGCCATCTTCATCGTGCTCATGTTCAAGGCTTTGAAGGAAACCAGCCTGATGCTCACCGATCTGGCCGATGCCGCCGTGCGAATCGCCGCCCGGGCGGACACCATGGAGCACGACGCGAAATGACAACTATCATCCTTGACCTGTTCGCGCACGGCGGCGCGCACGTTGCCGAGCGCCGTATCGATGTCGACTTCGTGCCACGCGTTGGCGAAGTCATCGAGAGTGCGCAAGATGCCGCCAGCCTCAACGGCGTCAGCACGCTACTGGTACTGGACGTGGTGCACCGCCTGGAAGGCGGCACGCTAACGCCGGTGCTGCGGTGTTGGGAATCGGCCAACCCGGAGCAAGACCGCCTGCTGTTTCTGCGCGAAGTGGGCTGGCTGCCGCCCCAGGACGAGTAGACAGCCACGCGCTCCAACTCAGTAGAAAATCTCGGGCCGCACGCGCTTTTCCAGCACCTCGGCGGCCTGCGCCTGCGTTTCCAGCGCCCGCTCCAGCGCACTCCCCCCCAGCCCGCATCGCACCGCATGGCGCTGCGCCGAGCGCGCGTAGTCGGCAGCATTGGCTATCGCCGCCAGCAGCGCAGATACACCCCCTGGTGTGCGGCCACCAGGTGCCGGCCACAACCCAACACCGCCGCCATATCGAGCGGGGTCGCCCCGCATCAACTCGTCCCGCGCCAGCTTGTCAGCCTGCTGAGCGCCCCCGGCATCTTCCATCGTCGGATCCATCTCACCTCCTTGTTTTGGCGACGGGGACATCCCCGTCGAGGTTGATTTTCACATAAATATCCATTTTGGATTGACATATTCAATCCATTTTGTATCATTACCTTCAGGCGTCCATCCCGGGCGCACTGGAGGTCAGATGCAAAACCCAACCCCGGCCGCGGGCAGCGGCCACCCAGCGGAAGCTGTCTCCCAAAACGTCTTACAGCCGCGGAGTAAAGTCCCATGCAGCCCAGCAACCACTACGAAGCCATGGAACGCGACGAACTTGTCCGGCTCGCAGGCGAACAGGCCCTGCTCAAGCAAGAACTGCAACGGCTCAACGCCGAGCAGCATCGAGACCTCAACGCACTGCGGAACCTCCCGAACGACATCGGGCGAGCCAAAGACTGGCACGCAAGAGGCGTCGAACTGCTCAACCGCCTGCACGAGCGCGAACGAGAAATCGCTGACGGCTACCAGCGCGCAGCCAACTACAGCAAGCTCACCGGCATCAGCTAAGCCGCACCCCCTCTGGACGCTTGACGTCCTGGCGGACAACACCGCCATCCTCAGCGGCCCGCAGGGCGGCGGTAAGTCCAAGGCGGCGCCGGCGCTGGCGCGGTCCCTGGGCTGCCGCAGCGTCATCGATCCGTGGACGCACAACAGCCGCCTGACGGCCGGCGCTCTGCACGTGACGCACACGGCGGCGGAGGTGCGGGCATGAATCCGAACGCCTTCCCCCAACCCGGCCAGCCCTGGCCCGACCAGCAGGGCCACTACGCCGGCATCATCGCCAAGCCTGACGGCGCGGCCTGGGCGCTGACGCTGCCCACCGACGTGCCAGCCCTGCCCGACCAGGCGTGGGGCGAGTACAGCACCCTCATCGAGGGCGCTGATGACCCGTTCGACGGGTACGCCAACACCCTGGCGATGGCCGATGCCGGCAACGAGCTGGCCCAGGCGGTGCGCGAGCTGCCGGGCGACTGCTACCTGCCCAGCCGGATGGAAGCGCTGGTGCTGTTTGCCACGCTGCGCGAGCAGATCGGCTCGGGCTGGGTGTGGACGAGCACGCAGTACTCGGCCCACTCCGCGTGGTTCCAGGACTTCGACAACGGCAACCAGAACTGGGGTCGCAAGAGCAGCCAGTGGCGCGCCGTGCCCGTCCGCAGATTGGTCCTTCGTTCCTTCGGTGCTTCGCTCGACAACGACGCAGCCCGAGAAGCGGCAGAGGTGGTGCGATGACTCGGCATCCACCATCTCCGCACGAGGGACTCAGTGGCACAGAAGCAAGCCACATGACACCCCAGCACACCATCCCCCTCTCCAGCGTCGAGCTGGCGCTGGCGGCTTGCAAGATGCGCAAGTTCAACGGCGGGCGCACCGCGCAGATCGCCGCGTTCACGCCATCGGCGGCGGTCAAGCCCGACTGCAGCACCCGCAACCGCCTGCGCATGCGCGAGTGGGGT
>CAYRJS010000214.1:3097-4954 GCA_964424535.1 uncultured Aquimonas sp. | reverse complement strand
CACTGGATCCACGCTCCATCATCAGCATCGCCAGCCTCACCTGCGGGCTGATGGCTTTGGTGCTGTATTTCATGCGCCGCAGCTCACGCGATAAGGTAGACGGTGAACGACCCAGTCGGCGTGCAATCGAACGCAGGCTACTGCCGTTCTGGTGCTCGATCATGATCACGGCACGTTCTTCAGGACTCAGGTGATGATAGATTCTGGACATGGCAACACCATGGGTTCGGGGTGTTGCACTTGCAAGTTGAGTTTAAGCTGTATTCCCGTATGTCCAGAGAGGTTCGGCGCCATGAATATCGTTCTCCGATGGTTCGCAATCGGGCTGTGCCTGCAGGTCGGCGTGGCCGGTGCGGCGACGGATCAGGCTGGTCGCGGCGAAGCCGTCTACTCGACCTACTGCGTCAGCTGTCACGGTGTGAACGGGCAACCCGATCCCGATTCGCCGCTGGTCCAGAGCCTGAGCGTTACGCCTGCGAATTTTTCCGACGTATTGTTCAACAGTCGCGAACCAGCGTCGGACTGGAAAACCGTGATCACCCACGGCGGGCCGGCGCTCGGCTTTTCCGTCTCGATGCCGCCCTTTGGCGAAACGCTGACCGAGGCTGATATTGATGCCGTACTCGACTATCTCAAGACCGACATCGGCGGCACCCACGACTACCCGGACGGCGAGCTCAATCTGTATCTGCCGATGCGGACCAAGAAGGCGTTTCCGGAAGACGAGTGGGTGTGGAAGGCGCGATACAGCGATACGGACGGCGGCCACTCCTGGAAGAACACGCTGGAGTACGAGTTCCGCATCGGCACGCGTGCGCAGGGGGTTCTCGAAGTCAGCCGCGAGACCAATGGCGACACCTCCCGCTTCGGTGCGTTCGAGCCCGGATTCAAGTACGTCCTCAAGCACGACCGGCAGGCGGGCTTCATCCTCACCGGCGCGGTCCAGCTTGGCATGCCTCTGAACGGCGACGCGCACTGGCAGCTCCTGCCCTACCTCGCGGTCGGCAAGATTCTCAATGACGACTTCACCTTCCAGGGCAGCGCCCGGCTGAAACTGGATCTGGACGACTCCGACATGAGCAGCGCGGAGTTTGCCGGCGTCGTGCACTGGACCCACACGCCCTGGCCGCGAAACGTTTTCCCGGCGCTGGAAATCGTGGCCGAGGTGCCGTTCGAGCGCGGTATCGGCCCGGCGCGAAAGGGAGCCGTGCAGTGGTCCGCGCTGCCGCAGGCTCGGATCGGCCTCAACAAGCGCGGCAACATCGCCCTCAACGTCGGCGCCGAACTCCCGCTCAACGACGCCCGGCGTTACGACTGGCGCGGCTACGTCTATTTCATCTGGGATTTTGCCGACGGCGGGCTTTTCGAAGGCTGGTAGCCGCCGGGCTTGTCTCAACGCTTTATGTCCCGCAGGGCCATGGGTTCCGGACGATCCTGTTCGCCTTTGCCGCTACGGTACTGTATCTGATCAATCTTGCGCTCTTGTCCAGACACGGTGACAAGCGCTTGCCGGTACGTCTGCTCCAGGTCGGACTGGTGATTCAGACGGTGGTCGTGCTCTGGCGCATGATCAATCTTTCATGGGATCCCGGGGCCGACACCGTGCTCCAGCGAGCGCCGCCCCAACTCATCTTTGTGAGCAGTTTCGCCATTACCCATTTCTTCTTCACGGTCGGCGTCGTGCTCTTGGCCACGGGCCGGCTGGTGAGCGAACTGGAGAATCTGGCGCAAAATGACCCCCTGACGCGCCTGCCGAATCGTCGCACGTTGTTCGAGCGCATGGAAAACGAAATGGCCCGTGCCCAGCGCAACGGTCGCGGACCGGCGCTGCTGATGCTGGATCTGGATCACTTCAAA
>CAYRJS010000214.1:0-2997 GCA_964424535.1 uncultured Aquimonas sp. | reverse complement strand
ATTGATTCTCATAAAATCAAACCCTCCTCTTGTGTCGGGAAAATCCTTCTGATGGCAACTTGGCTGGTTACCGGCGGTGCCGGTTTCATCGGCGGCAATTTCGTGCGCGCGGCGGTGGCGAGCGGTGTCACCGTGGTCAATCTGGATGTCCTGACCTACGCCGGCAACCTCGATACCCTGAACGGGCTGGCCGAGCCTTCGCGCCATCACTTCGTCCACGGCGATATCGGTGACGCGGCGCTGGTGCAACGCCTGCTGCGCGAGCATCGGCCCCAGGCCATCATCAATTTTGCCGCCGAAAGCCATGTCGATCGCTCCATCGATGGCCCGGCGGCTTTTGTCCAGACCAACGTCGTGGGCACCTTGAGCCTGCTCGAGCAGGCCCGCGATTACTGGCGTGAACTGGCGGAAGACGAGCGCGCCGGTTTTCGCTTTCTGCATGTATCCACCGATGAGGTCTATGGTTCTCTGGGGCCGACGGGCAAGTTCACCGAAACCACGCCGTATGCACCCAATTCGCCGTATTCGGCCTCCAAGGCCGCATCCGACCATCTGGTGCGGGCCTTCCACCACACCTGGGGCCTGCCGGTACTGACCACCAACTGCTCCAACAATTACGGCCCCTACCAGTTTCCGGAAAAGCTCATTCCCCTGATCATCGCCAAGGCCATCGCCGGCGAACCGCTGCCGATCTACGGCGACGGTTCCAATGTGCGTGACTGGCTGTATGTCGAAGATCACTGCGAGGCGATCCGCACGGTGCTGGAAAATGGCCGCGTAGGCGAGGTCTACAACGTCGGCGGCAATGCCGAGCGGCGCAATATCGAGGTGGTCAACACCTTGTGCGCCTTGCTGGACGCCCGCCGTCCGCGTGCCGATGGCCAGCCCCGGGCTTCGCAAATCACCTATGTGAAGGACCGCCCCGGTCACGACCAGCGCTATGCCATCGATTCGAGCAAACTGCACGCCGAATTGGGCTGGCAGCCGCAAGTCGATTTCCAATCCGGCATGGCCCGCACCGTGGACTGGTATCTGGAGCATCAGGACTGGGTCAACCGGGTGCTGGATGGCAGTTACCGGATGGAACGCCTGGGCCAACACGTTTGAGCGAGCACGTTTGCATGAGCACACCCGACACCATCGACCGCGGCATCATTCTCGCTGGCGGTTCCGGCACCCGCCTGTATCCGATCACCCAGGGCGTGTCCAAGCAACTGCTGCCGATCTACGACAAGCCCATGATCTTCTACCCGTTGGCCACCTTGATGATGGCCGGCATCCGCCGTGTTCTGGTGATCAACACCCCGCACGAACAGGTCCTGTTCCAGGCCCTTCTGGGCGATGGCAGTCGCTGGGGCATGCACATCGAATACGCCGTGCAGCCCAACCCGGACGGGCTGGCGCAGGCGTTCCTGATCGGGCGTGATTTCATCGCCGGAAAACCCAGTTGCCTGGTGCTGGGCGACAACATCTTCCACGGCCATGGCCTGCAGGGACGGTTGCGCACGGCTGCCCAACGCGTCCATGGGGCTACCGTGTTCGGCTATCGGGTGCGCGATCCGGAACGCTACGGCGTGGCCGAGTTTGATGCCGAGGGACGGGTGATCGGGCTGGAGGAAAAACCGGCCCGGCCCAAGTCCTTCCATGCCGTGACCGGTCTTTATTTCTACGACGCACGGGTCTGCGATTTTGCCGCCGAATTGCGGCCTTCGGCCCGGGGCGAGCTGGAAATCACCGACCTCAACCGGCGCTATCTGGAGGATGGCTCCCTGCATCTGGAGCGTCTGGGTCGCGGTGTCGCCTGGCTGGATACCGGCACCCACGAATCCTTGCTGCAGGCCGGCAATTTCATCCAGACCCTGCAAGAACGCCAAGGCCTGCAGGTGTGCTGCCCCGAGGAAATCGCCTGGCGCAACGGCTGGATCGACGATGCCGCCCTGGAACAACTGGCTGCGCCGCTGGCGAAAAACGGTTACGGCCAATACCTGCTGGCTCTGTTGCGCGGGGAATTGTCCTGATGCGCGTGATCGATACCGAACTGCCCGGCTGCAAGGTCATCGAGCCACGGGTATTTGCCGATGATCGCGGTTTTTTCTACGAAAGCTGGAACCAGGCTCGCCTGGCCGAAGTCGGCATCGAGGCCCGCTTCGTGCAGGGCAACGTCTCGGCCTCCAGTCGTGGCGTCTTGCGCGGCCTGCACTACCAGTGGCCCAACCCGCAAGCCAAGCTGGTCAGCGTGCTGGAGGGTGAGGTCTACGATGTCGCCGTCGATATCCGTCGCGGCTCACCCCATTTCGGCCGCTGGGTCGCGGTGCTTCTGACCGCTGCCAACAAGCGCCATTTCTGGATACCCGCCGGTTTTGCCCACGGTTTTACCGTGGTCTCCGAACGCGCCGTGTTCACCTACCAGTGCACCACCGCCTACGATGCCGCCGCCGATGCCGGCGTACGCTGGAACGATGCTGCCCTGGCCATCGACTGGCCGCTGGCCGAGCCGATCCTGTCGGACAAGGATGCCAAAACACCCTTCCTGGCTGAAATCGAACCCGAGCGGTTGCCGGTCTACGTCCCATGAAGATTCTGGTCCTGGGCGCGGCCGGTCAGGTCGGCTTCGAGCTGCAACGCAGCCTGGCACCGCTGGGCGAAGTCGTGCCGGCTACACGTCAAGGGCGCCTGCCCAGTGGTGGCAAAGGCATCGCCATGGATCTATCCGCTCCTGCGCAACTGCCTGTCGTGCTGGATGCGCTCCGGCCCGATGTCATCGTCAATGCCGCGGCCTACACCGCCGTGGACCGGGCCGAATCCGAGCCGGAACTAGCCCGGACCATCAACACCCAGGCCCCGGCCGTGCTGGCGCGCTGGTGCCAGATCAACCAGACGCGTTTGCTGCACTACTCCACCGATTATGTCTTTGACGGCAGTGCCAACCGCCCCTGGCGGGAAGACGACCGCACCGCGCCGCTGAACGTCTACGGGCGCAGCAAGCGCGATGGCGAA
>CAYRJS010000213.1:0-4971 GCA_964424535.1 uncultured Aquimonas sp. | reverse complement strand
CTGCTGCGAGCCGAACCGGACCAGCGTGAAGTGCGCGTCCTGCGCGGCATTTTTTCTGATACCCAACGGATGGCTCGGTCGGTGCGCGGATGATTGTTCGTGCATGTGTTCCCTAAAATCCGTTGGATCAGCTAGGCTTGGCACATTGCCAACAGGCCGCTCACCGTGCTCCGATTGATTTGCTGTCTGCTGTTGCCGACGCTTGCACTGGCGATGCCGGTGTGGGCCCAGTCAACACCAGGCTCGCGGCCTTCCGTGCTGGTGTTGGGTCGCGTCAGTGACGATCCTCGGCGCGATGCCGAGCGGTTGCAGCCGATGCTGGATTACGTCGTGCCACGGCTGCGCGATGTCGGTATCCGCGAAGGCCGGGTTCTGATGGCCCGTGATGCCGGCCAGATGCACAGTTACCTGCGTCGCAACCGGGTGCACTGGATCAGCGACTCCGCCGTGATGGCAATCGACTATCAGCGCCGTACCGGGGCGACCTTGCTGTTGGCGACCGAGCGCGAGGGCAGATTGTCCTATTCCTCGGTGTTCTTCACCTGGCGCGGCAGTGGCATCGATTCCCTGGATGATCTGCGCGGGCACAGCATCGGTTTCCAGAACGCCTATTCGACCAGCAGTTACGTGTTGCCGGCGGCTGAATTGTTGCGGGCCGGCCTGGATCTGGACGTGTTGCTCTCGCCCTTGGACCGGGCCGCACCGAACCGGGTCGGTTACCTGTTTGCCCGCAACGAGGGCAATGTGCTGGCGTGGGTGCAAAAACGCCTGGTGGATGCCGGGGCCTTTTCCGATCTGGATTGGCAGCAGGCGATCACGATGCGAGCCGGGTTGACCGAGGATCTGGTGATCTTCCATGAAACCGCTGACGCCCCACGCGCCATCGAGGTCACGGCCCCGAGCCTGGATCCGGTTGTACGTGAGCGCCTGCGTGAGGTGTTGTTGGCAGCCGGTGAAGATCCGGCGGCACGCGACGCGCTTGCCCGGTTCTTCAATACCCATCGCTTCGTACCCCTGGATGCCGGGGTGAAATCGGGTCTGGAGCGACTGCGTGGCGACCTTGAATTGGTGCGTACCCACCTGGAATGATGATGCGCACTGGCCTGTATACCCGCTTCTGGTTGATCGTGCTGGCCGTGATGCTGGTTTGCCTGGTGCTGAGCGTGGTTGCATGGCGCCAGCAGGTTGCCGGCATCGAACGCCTGGCCCAGGCCAGTGGCCGCGCCATCCACGAAGCGGGCGAAAACAGTGAGCGTCAACGGGCTTTGGGTGTGGCCCAACTGGTGGCTGATGCGGCCGTCAATCCCTTGTATTACTTCGACCTGGTGGCCTTGGGTGAAATCACTTCATCGACCCTGGCCCAGCCCGGTATCGCCTATGTGCTGATCTATGACAATGATGGGCGCATCGTCCACGATGGCAGCCGGGATATCGTGCGTTTTGGCCAGCGCATGGGGGATGATCTGGCCGGGGCGTCGATCACGGCACGTGAGCCCTTGTTGCAGATGGACGATGGCCTGGTCGATGCCACGGTTCCGGTCTGGCTCGGGAAAGAACGGATCGGAGGCGTGCGGGTCGGGATTTCCCTGGTGGCGCCATTGGCATTCGAGCGCGACGCGGTTACCGCCATCGAAGCCCAGGGCTTGCGTCTGCAGCGACATCTTGCCCGACTCGGTCTGGTGTTGCTGGGCTGCATCCTGGTCTTGACCCTGGTTCTGGGATGGTGGCTTTCGCGTTATCTGGTGGCCCCCATCCGGCGTCTGGCCAATGCGGCTCAGCGCATCGAACAAGGTGATTTCGCCACGGACCAGATCCCGGCCCGACGCTCAGATGAACTGAGTACTTTGGAACAGGCATTTGTCCATATGGCGCAGAGCCTGCGCCAGCGTGACCAGGCCATCCGGCGCTTGGCCTTTGATGACGGCCTGACGGGATTGCCCAATCGCACCTCGTTTCGTCAGGTGCTTGATGCCCGTATCAAGCAGATCGATCAGGACGGCGGGCAACTGGCTTTGCTGTTCATCGACCTGGACGAGTTCAAACGCATCAATGACACCCTGGGCCATGACATCGGCGACGAAGCCATCGTTGAGTTTGCCAGCCGGATCCGACGCGTGGCGGAAACCCAGGCACAAAACTCCATCGAGCTGGCACGCTTTGGCGGCGACGAATTCGTGGCCATCCTGGCCGGTGAAAAAGCCCACGAACGCAGCGCCCACCTGGCCAAAGCCCTGTTGGCCGAATTGCGCCAGCCGGTGACGCTGGGTGGCCGTTCCATCGCCTTGGCGGCTTCGATCGGCATCAGCCTGTATCCCCAGGATGCAAGCCACGCGGCTGGCTTGCTCAAAAAAGCCGATATCGCCATGTACCGGGCCAAGCTCGATGGCAAGAACTGTCATCGTTTCTATACCCGCGACATGGAAGGTGCCGTGGTGCTGCAGATGCGTCTGGAACAGGATTTGCGCCTGGCCCTGGAGCGCAACGAGCTGGTCGTGTACTACCAGCCGATCCACTCGATCCAGTCCCGCCAGGTTGTCGGGGCCGAGGCCCTGGTGCGTTGGAATCATCCCGAATACGGCCTGATGGAGCCGGAACGATTCATTCCGGTGGCCGAACAAAGCGGCCAAATCGAGGCTATCGGTCAATTTGTCCTGCAAACCGCCTGTGAGGATGCCACCCATTGGCCGGAGGCGATTGAGAACGGATATGTTTCCGTCAATGTCTCGGTGCGGCAATTGCAGCGTACGGATCTTCCGGTCGTCGTGGCCGATGCCCTGAACCGCAGCGGTCTGCCAGCCGCACGCCTGCATCTGGAATTTACCGAATCGGCTGTGCTCGACAACGAAGCTGAAGCCATCAGCGCGGCCACGCGCCTGCGTCAGGCCGGGGTCAGGATCTGGCTGGACGATTTCGGTACCGGGTTTTCCGGTTTGAGTCAGTTGCGCCGGGTGCCGGTGGACGGAGTCAAGATCGACCGCAGTTTCATCGCCGATATCCTGGATGATCCTGGCGACCTGGCCCTGACCACGGCCATCATCGCCATGGCCCATTCACTGGGAATCGTGGTGACTGCCGAAGGGGTCGAAAACGAGGGGCAATATGCCATCCTGAAAACCCGTGGATGCGACAACATTCAGGGCTTCTGGCTGGATCGGGCCATTCCCAATGACGAGTTCATGGCCCGCTGGGGACAGCGTTAGCTCTGGCTGTTCAGGCCGGCAGCAACTGGCGCCAGCCGTTGGCCTGGGTCACGAGCTGCAATGGCAGGCCATACAGTTCACTGAGCCGGTCTGAAGTCAGCACCTGCGCCGGCTTGCCCTGGGCCAGAACCCGCCCCTGACGCAGCAGGATGGCCTGTTGCACCTCCGGCAACACTTCCTCGATATGGTGGGTGACCAGCACCAGGGTGACGCCCTCGCGGGCCAGTTGTTGCAGGCTCGCCAGCAAGTGCACGCGCGCGGTGATATCCAACCCGGTGGTGGGCTCATCCAGAATCAGGGCCTGGGGTTCGTGTACCAGGGCGCGGGCGATCAACACCCGGCGCGCTTCCCCGGCCGACAAGGTTGCCAGGCGACGCCAGCGCAGGTGTGTTGCCTGCAGGCGTTCGAGCATCTGCAAGGCCTTCTCGCGCATTGTGTCGGTGACAGATCGATGCGCGGGCAGGCCGTGACTGCCCCAGAAACCGGAAATCACGGTGTCTTCCACATCCAGCCCGTGCAGTCGGTTCAGTTGCGTCGCCAGATCGGCCGAAACGACCCCCAGGCGACCGCGCAGATCGGCGACATTCCAGCGCGCTTGCCCGAAGATGCGTATCGGTGGCGAACCTGAAGCCCGGGCCAGGGGATACAGTTGCCGGTCGATCAGTTGCACCAGGGAGGATTTGCCGCAGCCATTGGGACCCAGGATGACGCTGTGCTGGCCCAGGGCGATGCGCAGGCTGACCTGTGACAACACGGTTGCGCCATCGCGCACCACGGTGGCGTGATCGAGCTCGATCAGGGGTTCGGCGGTATCGATGGCAGGCATCCAGAGGTTTCGACGGCAAGGGACAGGGCAGGTGGCCCATGACTTTGGGCGGTTTCGCGAGAATGCGACTTGTTCTAAAGTCAGGCGATTCAGAACTTTCAGGATTGTCCGCATGTTTTCCATCAATCGCAAACCGCTTGCCCTGGCCTTGGCTCTGGCTTTGCCGCTGGTCGCCTGCCAGCCCGCCTCGCAGACACCTGCACCCGAGGTGACGGCGCCGGTTCCAGCGCCCGCCCCCGCACCTGCTGCCAGCATTGATCTGGCCAAGCTGGCCACCGCGCAAGTGCGATTCGATGCCTCGGATCTGGATCCTTCAATCGATGCTTGCCAGGACTTCAATGGTTATGTCAACGGCAGTTGGCTGGCCGCCAATCCGGTGCCTTCCGACCGCACCAGTTGGGGCAGCTTTGAAACCCTGGCCGAGCGTTCCCTGGAAATACAGCATCGCCTGGCGGATGCGGCGGCAGCCGACACGCAGGCTGATGGGGTCAAGCGTCTGGTCGGTGATTTTTTTGCTTCGGGCCTGGACGAGGCTGCCATCGAGGCCGCCGGGATCGCTCCGATCCAGGCGCAACTGGATACTATTGCCAAGCTTGAGGACACCGCCGGCATCACGGCCTACCTGCGTGAATTGGCCGCCACAGGTCAACTTGACCTGTTTTATCTGTATGGCAATGCCGATTACAAGGATTCGGAAAACGTCATCGCCTACGTGGGTCAGGGTGGTCTGACCTTGCCCGAGCGGGCCTATTATCTGGAACAGCGCGAGGACTATGCCAAGGCGCGTCAGGCCCTGTTGACCCATGTTGCAGCTCTGGCCAGATTGACCGGGATCGAGGCTGAAGAAGCTCAGCGCCAGGCCGAATCGGTCCTGGCTTTTGAAACCCGTCTGGCCAAGGCTTCCACGCCCAGGGTCGAACTGCGCGACCCAGCCACGCGTTATGT
>CAYRJS010000212.1:0-5003 GCA_964424535.1 uncultured Aquimonas sp. | reverse complement strand
CTCTGCCCCCGAGTGTGGAGTCTATCGGGGCGACAACTATCTTGACGCAGGGGGGGCGCAAGCCATCTTCAAGTCCTGGTTTGTCGATTTCGACCCGGTCAAGGCCAAGATCGCCGCCATCGAACAAGGCCAAGACCCGCTGCGCGCCGCCATGCGCGCCATCAGCGGCAAGACCGACGCCGAACTCGACCAGATGTCCCGCGAACACCACGATCAACTCGCCGCCACCGCCGCGCTGTTTCCTGAGGCAATGGAAGAGTCGGAGTTTGGGGAGATTCCGAAGGGGTGGGAAGTAAAGCGCGTTGGTGATCTGATTGAATTGGCATACGGCAAAGCTCTCAAATCAACCGACCGTCAAGATGGCCCTGTTCCTGTTTACGGTTCTGGCGGCGTCACAGGCTACCACAACGAAGCACTGGTGCCGCATGGCGCAATTATTGTCGGCCGTAAAGGAACTGTTGGCAGCTTGTACTGGGAGGATGAGTCGTTTTTCCCAATCGACACGACCTTTTACGTCAAACCCAAAGCAGTGCCGATAACTTACTGCTTCTATGCCATGCAAACGCTCGGGCTGGACAGAATGAATACCGATGCGGCAGTTCCCGGGTTGAATCGTGAGAACGTGTACCGGCTTGAGTTGGTCGAACCGCCGGCCTTGGTTTTGGATGCCTTCGATGGGTTGGTTAACCAGATGAGGCAAACAATGCGTGCTAACGAGATTGCAAGTAAGTCACTGTCCCAACTTCGCGACACCCTCCTCCCCAAACTCCTTTCCGGCGAGCTGTCTGTCGAAAATCTCCATAAGGAGGTCGCAGTTTGAAACCACTCAAGCCCTGGCTTTCGTTCCATGACCAGTTGCAGCAACTGCAAGCGCGTGGTTTGCAGGTGGATGACCACGCTGCCGCGCTGGACTATCTCGAGCGACTTGGCTATTACCGCCTGAGCGGTTACTGGTACCCGTTGCGGCAAATCGACCAGGCGGCCTCGCAGGCGCAGGGCAAGGCGGTGCGGCTGGATGCTTTCATTTCCGGCAGCCGCTTCGAGGATGTGGTGCGGCTGTATGTGTTCGACAAGAAACTGCGTCTGCTGGCACTGGATGCGCTGGAACGCATCGAGATGGCGGTGCGGGTGGACGTGGCGTATCTGCTGGGGCAGCGTGATGCATGCGCACATCAGAACCCGGACTGCCTGCACGGCAACTTTGCAAAAAAGCCGATTGCCAAGGGGCCGGACAGAGGCAAGACGCAGCATCAGGTCTGGCTGGAAAAGCACCAAGGCTTGCTGAATCGGGCGCGCAAGGAGCCGTTCGTTGCGCACCACCAGCAGCGCTACGGGGCATTGCCGATCTGGGCCGCAATCGAGGTGTGGGACTTTGGCTTGCTGTCCCGGCTGTTTGCCGGGATGCAGCACGCCGATCAGCAAGCCATCGCCAAGATATATGGTGCGGCCGCGCCTTTGCCCAATGGCTGCGCAGCCTGAACTTCATCCGCAATGTGTCGGCCCATCACAGCCGGTTGTGGAACATCAACGTGCTGGAGCTGTCGCCGGTGCCGCCGGGCTGGCCTGCAGAGTTGAACAATGCGCGGCCGTTCTTCTACTTCGGGCTGATGCAGCATTTGCTGTGTGTGATTTGCCCCAATTCGAGCTGGGGGCTGCGCTTCAGGAGCTTGTTGCGTGACGCGTTCCCGGCGACTGGGGATGCGTCGTTTTCCTTGACGGAATTCGGGGCTTTTGCTGGCTGGGAGAGGTGGCCGCTGTGGCGGCAGAAATGAGAACCGACGCGTACACAGAGTGCAGAGGCGCCGGTCATATTGCGGCGGATTCTAGCGTGACAAGCACAGCAAGGCTAGTTTTTCTTGCTGCGCGCGATTGCTGTGAGACTCATCGCTTTCAGGCGTGTGTCATTTCATCGCAAACCGGGCCGAGCTGCTAGAATGGAGACAAGTTAATGATTTACAATGATTTTCTTGTTTCATCGCAAACCGAAGATGGCGCTGCGGCAGCCCATTCCAAGAGACAAAAGCCCCGGCACATTGCTGTGCAAGGGCTTCGGATACTCCTTCTACGCGTGGTAGATGAGCTGCGCGAAATTATAACGGCCGCGCTTAGCATAAGTCAAGACAGTGAGCAAGATGTGTTGTTGTGGCGCAGGCAGATGACCAACCAGTCGCTGCGTGAGCGCTTCGGCCTGTCCGAAGGCAGCAGCAACACGGTGTCGCAGATCATCACTGCCACCATCGAGCAGGGCTTGGTCAAGAACGACCCCAACGCGCCGGGCTCGCGGCGCTATGCCAGATACATCCCGGCATGGGCGTGAGTCATTTCATCGCAAACCGGGCAGGGTTGCCCGTATTGATACAAGTTGATGATTTACATGATTTTCTTGTTTCATCGCAAACCGAAGATGGCGCTGCGGCAGCCCACTTCAAGAGACAAGAGCCTCGGCACATGGCAGATGAGGTAGCAATGGTTATGGGCAATCATCGGCCGATAGCGACATCGGAAATGGCGGGTTGGGCATGACCTACCAGCCCCCCTACACACTGACCAGCGACATCGTCTCGCTTGTCGCCGACATCGCGGAACAGGTGGGGCGGCTGAGTCTCTTGCCGGAGCAGGGGCTGGATTTGCGCCTGCGTCGTATCAACCGCATCCGCACGGTGACAGGCTCGCTGGCCATCGAGGGCAATACGCTGTCGGAAGAGCAGATCACGGCGTTGCTGGAGGGCAAGAGCGTGCTGGCGCCGCCGCGTGAGTTGCAGGAGGCACGCAATGCGCTGTTGGTGTACGAGCACTTGTCGAGTTGGGGCGGTTCAAATGAAACAGATTTGTTGGCCGCGCATCGGCTACTGATGACCGGGTTGCTCGATCACCCCGGGCAATACCGGGCGAGCGGTGTGGGTGTGATGGCGGGCGACAAGGTGCTGCACATGGCACCGCCAGCCAACCGTGTTCCGGTATTGATGCGGCAGTTGTTCGGCTGGCTGGGAAGCACCCGGGAGCATCCGCTGATCGCCAGCTCGGTCTTTCACTACGAGTTCGAATTCATCCACCCCTTTGCCGATGGCAACGGGCGCATGGGTCGGCTCTGGCAAACCTTGCTGTTGTCCCGCTGGCAGCCGGCGCTGGCGTGGTTGCCGGTGGAAAGCCTGATTCATCAGCGGCAGGCGGCCTACTATCAGGCGCTGAACGACAGCACCGCTGGCACAGACTGCGCGCCCTTCATCCAGTTCATGTTGACCTGTATCCGGCAGGCGCTGGATGGCCTGACCCCGCAAGATACCCGTCAAGTCACCCCGCAAGTTGAAGCCGTGCTTGCCGTAATGCGGGGAGAAATGACGCGGCATGAAATTCAAATCGCCTTGGGGCTGGCCGATAGAGAAAATTTCCGCAAGGTTTATCTGCTGCCTGCGTTGGCAACTGGCCTGGTGGAGATGACCTTGCCAGACAAGCCGAACAGCCGAAACCAGCGTTATCGCCTGACGGTGTCGGGCCATCAACGGCAAAAAATGGAACCGCGCACCCCATGATTACCGAACAACAACTCGAAGAAGCCGCCATCGGCTGGTTTGGTGAATTGGGCTGGAGCTATGCCAACGGCCCAGAGATTGCGCCTGATGGCGACAACCCGGCGCGCACCGACTACCGCCAAGTGGTGCTGCGCGAACGCCTGTTGGCCGCGCTCACCCGCATCAACCCGCACATCCCCGCTACGGCGCTGGAGCAGGCTGCACATGAGCTGCTGACGGTCAGCGAGCCACTGTTGATCGCTCGCAACCGTCGTGTGCATCGGCTGCTGCTGGCCGGCATCCCCGTCGAATTTTCCGTGAGCGACGAGAAGCGCACCGACCTGGTCAACCTGATCGACTTCGCCAAGCCACACAACAACGACTTTCTGCTGGTCAGCCAGTTCACCGTGACCGGCACCAAGCAACCACGCCGCCCGGATCTGGTGGCCTTCGTCAACGGCCTGCCGCTGGCGGTGATCGAGTTGAAGAACCCGGCCAACGAGCAGGCCGACATCTGGGACGCCTTCAACCAGATCCAGACCTACAAGGATGAGATAAGCGACCTGTTCAACACTAACGTGGCGGTGGTGGTCAGTGACGGCTTCACGGCGCGGTTGGGATCGTTGACGGCCAATCAAGAGCGCATGCAGCCCTGGCGGGCGATTGCCAACGAGGATGACCGACCGCTGCTGGAATTCGAGCTGGAAACGCTGGTGCGTGGCTTCTTCGAGCCGGCGCTGTTTCTGGACTATGTGCGTCACTTCGTGCTGTTCGAGCAGGACGCCGACCAGATCGTCAAGAAGATCGCGGGCTACCACCAGTTCCATGCGGTGCGCGAAGCGGTGAAGGCCACGGTGATTGCCGCCAGCAACCCGAGCAAGGGCTTGTTGGAAGTGCAGGAGCCGCGTGCCACCTACGGCAAGGAAGTGCAGCCCGGCAGCCGCAAGGCGGGCGTGGTGTGGCATACGCAGGGCTCGGGCAAGAGCATCACCATGGCCTGCTACGCGGGCAAATTGCTGCAGCAGCCGGAGATGAAGAACCCTACGCTAGTGGTGGTGACCGACCGCAACGATCTGGATGGGCAGTTATACGGCACCTTTTGCGCCGCCGAAGACCTGCTCCGACAAACGCCAGTGCAGGCAGGCAGCCGCGAGGAACTACGCGAAATGCTGGCCTCACGCGAGGCGGGCGGCATCATCTTCACCACGGTGCAGAAGTTCGCGCTGCTTCAGGATGAGGCACAGCACCCGCTGCTGTCGGATCGCAGCAATATCGTGGTGATTTCCGACGAGGCACATCGCAGCCAGTACGGCATGAAAGGGCGGCTGGATACCAAGACCGGCAAGTATGTGTTCGGCTACGCCAAACACCTGCGCGACGCGCTAGCCAACGCCACCTTCATCGGCTTCACCGGCACGCCCATTGCCCTGGAAGACAAAGACACGCGGGCGGTGTTCGGCGACTACGTCAGCATCTACGACATTCAGGATGCGG
>CAYRJS010000211.1:0-5049 GCA_964424535.1 uncultured Aquimonas sp. | reverse complement strand
ACCTGACCTCCACCCGGCCGCTGCGCAAGGTTGCACAGCCGTCCGTGCATGCCCGTGTGGAGGCCCCATGAGCATTCCGACCAAAACCCCCAAGCTGATCCCCATTGCAGCAGCCGTCATCGTCTTGCTGGTGATCGTGTTCGGTTTGGCCCAATGCGGCTCCGATGCACCGGCACCGCGTATCGCGGCCGACAAGCAAACGGGCCTGTCCCGTGCCGAAGGTGACACGCCGGCAGAAGTCCTGGCCCGTGTTTCGTTGCGTCAAAGCGAATACGAATCGGGTACTCGCGACATGCAGCGCCAGGTGGAATCGTTGCAGTCCCAGATTGCCGAGTTGCTCAAAAAGCAGCAGGCCACACCAGGTGCAGCAGACGGCGTGGTAACGGCTACGAACGTGCCCGCTGGCTCGCGCCCGGTTGCACTTGATCAGGTGCAGGCAGCCGAGGTTGAACGCCTCAAGCGCGAGCTGGAAGAAAAGAACAAGGAAGTGGATCGCCTGCGGGGTAACCGGGGTGCGGCTGCCGGCGCCAGTTCCACGGCTGGCAGCGACATTCCGCCTGAATTTGGCTATGACAAGGATCAGTCGCCGCCGCCCGCTCGTCGCACCCGTTCGATCTCCGACATCCCCGGCTTGATCGCCGGCAACGCCCGTACAGCCATCGGCAGCGCCACCAGCATCATCCCTGGTTCCACCGGGGGGGATTGGATTGTGGTTCGCCCTCTGGATGCGCCTGATGGGCTGACAACCGCCGCCACGGCGGTCACCGGAGCTGCTGCGGGCATCGTGTCCGGTTCCCCGGCAGCGCGGGGACTTGGATCCTCGTCTTCCCGCTCCGGCAGTGGATCGCGCAGGACGGAAGAGGAAGCTGTCAGCAAGGTCTACACCATTCCGGCCAACGCCACGTTGCTGGGTGCGACTTCGATGACGGCCATCATCGGCCGGATTCCGACATCCGGCCAGGTCAGTGATCCCTACCCCTTCAAGATCATCACCGGCCCTGAAAATCTCGCCACCAATGGCATCGAGATCCCGGGTCTGGAGGGCATGGTCTGGCAAGGCACGGCGGTAGGCGATTGGGGCCTGGGCTGCGTTCGCGGAACCTTGGAACAGGTCACCTTCACCTTTGAAGACGGAACGATCCGGACCGTCGACCAGCAAAGTGCACGGCGTGATTCGGGCAGCCAGAGCCGCGCCAGCGGCGACAGCCTGGGCTGGATCAGCGATGACCGTGGCATCTGCGTCCAGGGTGAGCGAATCACCAACGCGGCTCCGATCCTGGCTGCACGTACCGGCGTGGCCATCTTCGATGCCGCAGCAACGGCACTTGCCCGCGCAGAAACCACGACCTCGCTCAGTGCCATCACAGGCGCCGGATCGGAGTACCTGACCGGTGACGTTGCCCGCTACGCCGGCTTCTCGGGTCTGGGCGCCGGAGCCGACGATTTGAAGCGTTGGCTGGATCAGCGCCTTAACCAGATCTTCGATGCCGTCTATGCCCCTCCCGGGCAGCCGCTGACGGTGCACACCAACATCGAAATCGCCATCGACTACGACCCCATTGGAAGGAAGGTTGACCATGAACAAGTTGCTGCTGCCGATCGCAATCGCCCTCTCGATTAGCCTGATCGCGTCCGGCTGTACGCGGACGCATCGCAAGGAAGGCCCTATCCCCCGCACCGGCCCCACGATCGCGGAGATCTACCGGGGGGCAGCTGCCCACGGAACGGTGGATGGCCACATGCGACCGATCCATCGCGGTGATGTGGATCTGCATAGCTATACCCGCCACAGCGGTAACGAGATCCGGCAGCTGTTCCCCACGGTCAACAACCCGGTGTTGGTGACCTACATCTTCCCGCACATCGCACAGGGTGGATTGCCGGTGCCCGGCTACACCACCGCGTTCCGCATGTACGCCGATGACGCCTTCGCCCTGCCGGGTGAGGCGCCGCTGTTCCGAACGGATGAATCCAACCGATGAACCAGTCTGCCAACAATTCGCTGCTGTCGCGTCTGACTGACATGTTCTTCGTGACCCAACCTGGCCCACAGGAAGGCCAGGTTGGGGCTGACACGCAGGATGCGGCCAACGATCCGGCAGCCGTTTCAGCCACGGAACGCCATGTCCACCCGGGCGCCACGCACGGGAAGATGAGCGACATCAGGCGTGCCTATCAGGAGCCGCCGAGCTTCTTGAAGTTCGTGCCTTTCCGTGACTTCGACTCCGAATACGGCGTCTTCGTTTTTGACGATGGGCTCAACTGCGGTGTGCTGTTCGAGATCCAGCCGTATCCGACCGAGGCGCGCAGCCTGGACGAACTGGAAACCGTGGCCGAAACCATCGCCACGACCTTGCGTGAGGCCATCCCGGAGGAAGTCGGCTCCCCTTGGATCGTGCAGGCATACGCCACCAACGAACGGTCGCTGTATCAGGCCACCCAGCACTTTGAGCAGTACATCGCGCAACTGAAGCCCGAGTTGCTCAAGACCAAGTTCACACAGGAGTGGATCAAGGTCATGCGTGCCCATCTGGAGCAGGTGGGTCGACCGGAAGGCGTGTTCTTCGATAAGTCGGCCAAGAACATCCCCTGGTCGGGCAAGCAGGCCCGCCACTTCATCGCGCTGTACCGCCGGCACTCTCCGGCGTCGTTTGCGGATGCGGCGATCGAGGCGAACAAGGTGGCCGAATCGTTCACGGCCTCGCTTCAGCAGGCCAGTGTCGGCGTGCGCAGGTGCACCGCCAAGGATCTGTACGAGTGGATGTTCCCCTGGCTCTCGCCCTGCCCGCCTTCATCTGACGGCGACCCCTACCGCTACGTCCGTGAGACACCGATCTACGACACCGGGCACCAGGACATGCCCGAGGGCCGGGGCGAGGATTTCATTGCCGGATACGACCTGGGTGACTCGATGGTCCTGGGTCATCCGGTATCCGATGAAAAGAACCAATGCTGGTGGTTCAACGGGCTGCCTCACCGGGTGCTGACCTTGCAGCAGCTCACGCGATCACCCAGCTACGGCCATCTGACCGCTGAGCGCACCTTCGGCGACGCCAGGATGACCTTGCTGGATCAGATGCCCGAAGGCACCACGTTCGTGCAGACGATCATCATCAAGCCACAGCACGAAGTACGGGAAGAGTTGGAACGGTTGCAAGTGGCATCGCGCGGCCACCGCGAAGAATCGCGAGCCGCCAAAGAAGAGGCTCAGAACTGCGCGGTCGAGATCGAGGCCGGCAACAAGATGTATCCGATGGAGTTCTCGGTCTATGTGCGCGGCCGCGACATCGAGCATTTGAACAAGGTCAGCAATGAAGTGGCCGGCACCCTGCGCAACCAGGGCCTGCGGATGATGGAACTTGGGCACGATTTCTTCGTGCTCCACAAGTACGTGCAGCAGCTGCCGTTCGCCTATCGCTACGATCTTGATCGCCGTCGCACCAACCGGGCGCGGTATGTCTTCTCGCGCCAGATCGCACGCATCATGCCGATCTACGGGCGTGGCGTGGGCACCGGCAATCCGGGCCTGATGTTCTTCAATCGCGGCGCGGAACCGTTGATGCTCGATCCGATCAAGGATCGCAACAAGAATGCCCACGCCCTGATCCTGGGACCGTCCGGGTCAGGCAAAAGCGCCTTCATCAACGGCGCCACGCTGAACCTTCTGGCGGTTCACCGCCCCCGCATCTTCATCATCGACCCCTCTGCCAGCTTCGGGCCGATCACCGAATACTGCGCCGCCCTTGGGTTGAGCACGAGCTACCTCCGAGTCGGCAAGGAGGGCGTGACCTTCAACCCCTACGCGGACGCTCTTGAGCTTCTGAACGAGCCTGTCGAGCAACAAGAAGAAACGCAGTCGGACGCGGATGAAGGGCTCAGCACGACATGGGACGCCTGGGCAGATGACGAAGAAGAACTGCGTCGGGATCTGATGGGCGAAATGCTCCAGAAAACCCAAGCCATGGTGCTGGCCAACGAAGGGCCGGAAAAGCGGGCGCAGGGACTGAAATCCTCACTCAAAGCCAAGTTGCGCGAAGTCATCCTGGAGGCTACCCACAAGGTCGCAGCCAAGAACCAGGAGCGCGCTGCCCAGGGCCTTGAGCCGTTGCAGGTGACCCCTTCGGACGTGCGGGCCTCGCTGGAAGAACGCGCCGCCAAAGAAAACAGCGAAGAGATGCATGACTTGAGCTACTCGCTGGCGAACTTCTGCGGCAAGGACACCTTGGCTGGCCGCATGTTCGACTCACAGGGCATCCCGATGCCCGAGTGCGATGTCACCGTCATTGAGTTCGGCATGCTGGCCAACGAGCGTTATCAGGCTGAAATGATCGTTGCGGTCATGAGCATGTTCGATCGCATCCACTATTTGGTCGAGAAAAACCAACACGATGACCGGATGACGCTGATCGTGCACGACGAGGTGCACGTGCAGCTCAAGCAGCCGCAGCTGGCGCCCTACATCACCGGCATCGTGAAACTGTGGCGAAAGCTGGGTGCCTGGTATTGGGCCGCGACGCAGGACTTCCAGGACATTTCCGACAACGCCAAGGCGTTGCTCAACAACCTGGAATGGACCTTCACCCTCCAGATGGGCGAATCCGATGTCAACGACATGGGTCGCTTCCGCACGCTGACCGATGACGACAGGAACCTGTTGCTGTCGCCGAACAAGCAGCCCGGCGATTACGTGGAGGGCGTGGTCATCCGCAAGGGTGTGCCTGATATCCGCATGCTGTTCCGCTCGGTCCTTCCACCGATCGCCTTGGCGCTGGCCGGCACGGAGAAGGAAGAGAAGGTTCAGCGTCAGAAGCTGATCGAGCAGTACGGGCTGAACTCTTTCTTGGAGGCCAACATCAAGTTGGCCGAATTGATCGCTGAACGACGCGCCAAGGCCACCCGGATGGATGGCAGGCGCAAGAGCTGGCAGGAGGGCGCCTGATGAATCGCTTTTTTATCGGTGGCTTGTTTGTGGCGGTGTTGGTGTGCGCAAGCACACCAACACCGGCCCAAGGTGTTGAGATCGTGCACAGCAAGGCCGTTACCACCAGG
>CAYRJS010000210.1:0-5055 GCA_964424535.1 uncultured Aquimonas sp. | reverse complement strand
CCGGCGACTTCGAACTGGCCATCGCCGAAGGCGCCACCACGGTGCGCGTAGGCACCGCGATCTTCGGTCATCGCCCCACACCGGACAGCAGCTACTGGCCCGGATTCGCCGGCGCGCAAAACCCGGGCTGATCCCGTTTCCTGATTCGGTTGGGGAAGTAAAAACACCGCCCGCTGCGCGACGGGCAGGTAGCGCTGCGCCGGCTTCACACCGGTGAAGCGCAGCATCTCGATGTGGTTGAACGACTCCGCCACGCCACTGCGGAAGCTGCCGCCATTCACCTTCCTGGCAGGCCTGTCAATCATGACGAACGACACCCTCGCAGATTTGCATGTTCAGGCTATGTTCGGCTCCAGCGACCCGTTCACCGGTCGCAATCGGTCGGTGTTGCAGCACTCGGCACCGACCCGGACTGCAATCTGTTCAGGTAGATCTACATGCGCATACTTGTTACAACCTCGCTGGCAGCCGCCATCGCGACAGCAGGGCTGGCCAGTGGCTGGTACTCCATGGCCCACGCCAAGGATACCCCGCGACTTGACCCCTCATCCCTGGTCACGCAGAAATCATTCGACACCGGCATCTATCTGGTGGAGTTCGCCGAGGAAGGCCTCGTCCAGCACCACCGCTCACAGGCGGCCCGAAGCAATCAGCCTGCCAGTAAGTTCGACCCGCAGGCCGCGGCCACGCAGGCGTACAAGAACGAACTTATGGCCACGCAGGCCAGCCACGTCGCCCGGATCAAGCAGCAGCTGGGCAATGTGCAGGTCACGCATTACTACCTGGCCAGCCACAGCGGCATCGCACTGAAAATCGAGACCGAAGAACAGTTGCAGGCACTGCGCGCACTGCCCTTCGTACGCAGCGTCGAGCGTGATGTCGAGTACGAACTGCATACGCACCGCAGCGCCACATTCACCGGCGCCAACGCGATCTGGGACGGCTCGGCCGGCGTCGCGCCTTCGCGCGGTGAAGGCATGGTGGTTGCCATCCTCGACACCGGCATCGACGTGAATCATCCGTCGTTCGCCAATGACCCGAGCTGCGGTTTCAGCGCCTCGTTCCCGAAGATCAAAAGCTATGTGAGTTGCACCACCACCAACGCTTCTGGCGCCTGTACCGGGACAGACCTCGTCGACAGCCAGGGTCACGGCACCCACGTGGCCAGCACCGCAGCGGGCAACGTCGTCACCACCACCCAGGATCCCACCCTGAACCCGGAAGTCGGTGACCAGATTTCCGGCATCGCGCCCTGTGCACAGATCCGCGCATACAAGACCTGTGCAACCGACTCATGTGCCGGATCGGCAACGCAGGCCGGCATGAACAACGCCATCCTGGCCGGCGATGTGGACGTGTCGAACTACTCCATCGGCGGTGGCAACAGCCCTTGGTCGTCCGGTGACAGTGACCGTCGCAAGCTGGACATGATCCAAGCTGGCATCCTGACCGTGGCGTCCGCCGGTAACACCCGCGATGCCACTCCAAACCCGATCGGTCTGGTTTCGCATCTGGGCCCCTGGGTGATGACCGTGGCGTCCTCCACCCACGACCAGCAGGCCTCCAATGCTGACCTCTCTGCGGTCGGCGGCCCCAGCAACCTCCAGAATGTCGCCCTCAACCGCGCCAGTGCATCGCCTGCATTCGCCGGTGGCGTGATCGAGCTGATCCGCGATCCGAGCAACGACGATGGCTGCGTTCCGTTCAGCGCGGGCTATTTCAACAACAAAGCAGCGCTGATCCAGCGTGGCACCTGCAATTTCACCCTGAAGATCGAGCACGCCTACAATGCAGGCGCCGAGCTTGTCCTGATCCGCAACAATGCCGCTGGCGCCATCTCGATGGACACCACCGGCGCACCGCCTGTCCCTGCCTACAGCATGCTGCAGGCCGAAGGCAACGCTCTGGCCACGTTTGTGGATGGCAACCCGGGTGCGGAGATCGACCTGGAGATCACGCGTCCGGACGGCGACGTGCTTTCCAGCTTCAGCCTGCGCGGCCCGACCTCGGGCAACCTCGCAAACCTGACCAAGCCTGACATCACCGCCCCGGGCGATGACGTTTACGCTGCCTATCCGGGTGGATATGCGTGGATGGGTGGCACCTCCATGTCCGGCCCGCAGGTCGCGGGCGGTGCATTGCTGGTTCGTGCTTCGCAGCCAACCTGGACGCCCACCGAAGTCAAGTCGGCGATGATGATGTCCGCCAGCACCACAGGCTCCAAGGACGGCGTGTTCGGCACACCGAATACGGGCCCGTGGGATGCCGACGACGTCGGTCACGGCCGCATGGATCTTTCCAAGGCCGTCCGCGCAGGACTGGTCATGGACGAAACCGTTGCCAACTTCCTCGCATCCAACCCCTCCAGCTCGGGCAATGTGCGCACCTTGAATCTGCCGTCGATGCGCGACGTGAGCTGCTCGCCGTCCTGCACCTGGACGCGTACGGTTCGCAACACGCTCGGCACAGCCTCAAGTTGGTCCGTCAGTACCGATGCGGACGACATCAACATCACGGTTTCGCCGACCAGCTTCAGCTTCACCGGCGACGTCTCCGAAACCCAGGTGTTGACCATCACCGCATCCCCGAACGGCAGCCAGACGGCACGTACGGTGTTCGGGACTGTCAACCTGACCGAAGCGGGCGACAAGTCGCCTGATCTGCACCTGACGGTGGCCGTGCGCGGTACCGGTGTACTCACCACCCCGGCTATCAAGGTCACACCTGAAGCGCTGAACGCTGCCGCCGAAGTTGGCGACACCGCTCCGATCAGCAACGTGCTGCGGATCGAGAACATCGGCAACCAGACGCTCAACTGGGAGCAGGCCGACGACGGCACGATCAACTTCCCGGAAGCGGTCCTGATCGACCAGCCGCAGGGCGGCAGCTCGGGCATTGTTTCGCACTTCTCCACCGTCATTCCCGGTGGCGCCAACACGGCTGGAGATTTCAATCTGACCAGTCAGACCAGCCTGACCAAAATCCAGGCGCTCGGTTTTGACAATACGAGTTCGATGGCTTCGGTGGACAGCATCACCTTCGTGATTTATCCCGATGCTAACGGCAAGCCGTCCGGCAGTTTCGAGGATGGGCACATCGGTGCGGTGTGGACGTACAGCACCCCGCCCAGTGGCGCTGGCGTTCAGCTGGCCGGCACTGGCACCATCACTCTGGACCTGGTCGCTGCATCCCAGACGCTCAACCTTGCGCCGGGGCACTACTGGCTCACGGTTTATCCGACCTCCAACTCCAGCTTTGCCACAGGAGCTCCGCGCTGGAACTGGTTCATGGCCGACCCGGCCGGCTCGCTCGGCTCAATGCTGATCGGCACCGCGTTCGGAGCCCCGAACTGGGCCCCTACCGGATCCGGCGGCCTGGGAACAGCAACGGAGGATGTCGCATTCAACCTGAGCGGTACGCAGACGATTCAGTGCGGTGCCTCCTGGTTGTCGCTGGGCACCACCTCCGGCTCGGTTAACCAGGGCCAGTTCATGGATGTGAACGTCTCGGTCAACCCGACGGGTCTGGCCTTCGGCAAGCATGTGGCTGCCATTTGCATCGACAGCAATGCGTCCAATGAGAGCTTCACCGTCGTCCCGGTGACCCTCACCATGAGCCCGAGCGGCACCGACATGGCGGATGTGAGCCTGAACGCCACCGTCACTTCGCCCACCACCGCCGGCGGGAACCTGACGTTCACCATCAACGCCGTGAACCACGGGCCTGCGAATGCAGAGAATGTCGAAGTGCTGCTGACGCTCCCGGGTGACGTCTCGGTGTCCTCCGTGGGCCAGGTGAGTTCGCGTAAATACGTCGGCAACCAGGCCAGCCCTGCTATCGGCTCGAGCTGGACCTGTGACACCAACGTGTCACCGATCGTCTGTGAGCACGCAGGCCCATTGTCCGGCGCAGCCGAACCGCTGCAGTTGTTTGGTCAGGTGAGCCCGACCGCCCCCGAAGGCGTCATCTCCGCTTCGGTCAGCGTGCAAAGCACCAACCCGGACCCTACCCCGACCAACAACAGCGCCACCTTGCTCATCACGGTGCAGGCAACGGCATTGTTCGCCGACGGGTTTGAGGCCATTCCGCTGGTGGACAGCGGCGCCATCAATCAGATGGTCCCTGCAGGTGGTGATAAACAGTGGAACTTCGTGACCGGCCAGTTCGGTGACTACGGTGCCTTCACTGGCGCCGACCTCAACTTGTACCCCGGCACCGGCAGTTTGTTGACCGCTTACCTCTTCGGTGACTCGGTGGATGGCCAAGGTGCGGTCACGACCGGCCCAGCTGGCACGCTGATCGCTGTACTGGGCTCTGGTGCAGTCATTGGTCCTTCAACCGACTTCACCTCGTCCGGCCAGAACAACATGACGGCCTGGCATGCGGGCACCACCGGCTATATCGGCATGAGGTTCCTCAACGAGACCACCGGTCAGTTTAACTACGGTTACGTTGAACTCCAGACCACCGGCACCACCGGTTTCCCCGCCACCGTCACCCGCTACGTCTACAACCCTTCGGGTGGCAGCGTCACGATTCCGTAAGCTGAGAACCCATACCGGCATGCAGCACGCATGCCGGTATCCGGAAAGTTTGAGAGGCGGAGCGCAGGCTCCGCCTCTTTTTTGTTGGTGAAGCGGAAGCTGCCCGCGTCCTCAAGATCCACGTGCTCAGAGCGATCTACGGCGACTGTTCCGAGCCTCAAGCATCAGCGGCCACCCAGGCATCACGGTCATGCCGGACAGATCACCTCACCGGATCAGGAATCAGGCGACAACGGCAGATGCTGCCGTGCCCACTGCACGATGGCCTGCGCCGACAACGCGCCGGTATGACGCGCCAGTTCGTGACCGTGCAAAAACAACATCAGCGTGGGAATGCTGCGGATGCCAAAACGCGCTCCCAACTGTGGGTGCGCCTGGGTATCGACCTTGGCCAGCTGCGCTTCGGGTTCCAGCACGCCGGCCGCTTGCGCATAGCCGGGCGCCATCGCGCGGCACGGCCCGCACCACGGTGCCCAGAAATCCACCAGCAGCGGCAGGTCGCCGCGCTGTG